>CALLJA010000387.1 GCA_938008865.1 uncultured Anaerolineales bacterium | reverse complement strand
GGCGCGTTGCACCAGAAGGCGCCCGGGCCGCCCATGATGGATTCGTAAAAGCCAGCGTAGGGGAAACCGAAGACCCACACCTCGTCGATCTCGCTGCGCGCCACGCGCTCCATGATCTTGAAGCGCGAGAGGATGGCGTAATAGTCCACCTGCATGGGTTCGTGCGGGGCGGCCTCGTTGCGCAGGACCGCCATGAACCCCTGCGGATCGTAGCGGAATCCGTCGGCCAGGGCGGGGAACTCGTTCACATCGATGCGCTGGACGATCTGGTAATGCGCCATCCCGCCGCTGTTCTTGAGAATGTCGGCCATGAAGCCGGTCGCCAGGTTCTCGACCTTCTGCCAGTTCATCTGCTCGGAGAGTTTCTTCCCCGTGGCGGGGTCCATGACCGGGTCGTAGACGATGACCAGCACGCGGCTGTCGCTGACCTGGGCCGGCTCGCTGGCGCTGTCGGCCGGGCGCACGGAGACAGGCGCGGGCGGCGGGCTTTTCTTCATCCCGAACAGGGCGCGCAGGAAATCGAAGATTTTGTCCATCGGTCCTCTCCCGTCTTACGGCATGTCTTTCGAGAAATATACCTGGTCACCCACGGCCAGGTACAGGACGTGGTCCGGGCTGATCGTCATCGCGCCGATTCCGCCCGGGCGCAGGTTCCCCGCAACGGGACGGAACTGGTTTTGCAGTTCGAGTGAGCCGGGCGCGAGCCGCAGCACGGCTGGGATGTCCGCGCCGAGCAGTAATAGGGTGGCATCGGGCAGGGCGGCATTGTACACCATCTGGGTGATGTTGGCCTGCGAGAATAGGTCCACGTTGCGCAGGGTGGGGAAGGGATTCACCAGGGTCAGGTCCTGGCAGGTGGTGGGACGCACATCCAGGCGGCTGTAGGAGCATTTGGAGATGCGGCTGCCGGCGTGCAGGATGTACAACTCGTCCGAGCGGGCGGCCAGGTCGATGCCGTCCTGGATCTCGGGGATCTGGGAGCCGAAGAAGAAGTAGGGCAGGTCGGTAAACTCGCCGTCCTTGCCGTTGTAGACCCATACTGCCCGCGAAGGCGCGTCCAGCACGTATAGGTTGCCGCTGTCCATCGTGAAGGCTTTGATCTTGCCCCAGTTGGTGTTCGGGGCAGGCAGCGGGCGGGCCTGGGGCACCTGGTCGTCGTTGGAGCAGTACAGCAGGTTGCCGTTGGCGTCCACGCCCAGCACGTTGGCGTTGGCCATGTTGACGACCGGCAGCGCCAGGATGTCGACCAGCGGGCCGACGGTGTACGCGCCATATTGGCCGGGTTTGCAGTTGAAATTCGTGTCCAGTTGGAAGGACCTGCTGTTGTTGTTGCTGCTGGCGTGCAAGACTTCGCCGGTCTTTGCGTCGAGCATGTACAGGTCGAATTCGGTGGCGGCCAGGCGGCTGATCTCCACGTTGCCGGGCAGGTTGCCGATGGCGGTCTGGAACGAGAGGCGCAGGATGCCTTGCAGGCGGTCGAGGCTGGCGTTGGCCTCGTCGCGCAGCAGGCGCGTCTCGGGAGTCTTGTCGTAAGCTTCGGCCTTGTCCACGTTCAACAGCACTTCGTTCCAGGCGTCGCTCTGCATGAGCGGATCGGGCAGGCTGGAGGCCTGGGCGCGGGCGTTGTAGGCCTGTGCCATGTACGTGTCGTATTGCTGGCTGACGCCGTAGCGGAAATAGGCAAAGATGCCAACCGTGGCAATCACCAGCGGGATGACCAGCGCCAGGAAGAGGGCCGTGGCATCTGGCAGCGGGCGAGATTGCCCGGCCTCGTCACCGGGCAACAGGCGCGGCAGGAACTTGCGCGCGCCCTCGTCCAGTTTGCGCGCGCCGCGCCGCCAGCCTTCGACCCCGCCCAGGATGGCGCGGGCCGATTTACGCGCAAACTCGGAAGGTTCGCGCGGCGTGGACGGTCGGCGGCGGCGCAAGCGGGCGGGCGGAGTCTCGGCCCCGGCGGGTTCGGCTTCGGGCTGCGGATTTTCCTGCACAACCGCGGACGGTTCCGCGACGGGGGCAGGCTCGACCTTCGGCCTGGCACGCGGGATGGAAGCGGGGAAGTCGCTGGCGCTGAGCGGGCGCGGCGTGGCCTGCGGCGGGGGCGCGGCAGGAATGGCGTAAGCCGATGGCTCGACGGTGTGCGCGGGGTACGGTTCAGGCTCGGGCGTGGATTCGGCTGCTTCGACCAGGGGCAGGCTCTCGGTCGGGGCGGCGGGTAGGGGCGTCACGGGCGCGGATTCTGCCGGGGGCGGCGCGGAGTGCGCCAGCACCGAAAGTCCGCCCGCGCCCGGCGTGACCTGCATCAGCACGCTGTGCAGGTCCTCTGCGGTCAGGGTCAGCAGGCGGCGGCGCGTGGCTTCCAGCGAGGCGGAACCGGGCGCGGCCAGCGTGGAGTCCCAGGCGGCGGGCACCTTGCCCGTCAGCAGGATGCGGTCATTGGCCGCCAGGGTTGTCTGTGTGAAATAGTGCGGCGCGGTCTGACCCACGCCCAAGCCCTTGCCCGAGAGGGCCGGCTCGTGGATGTGACGGGTCACCTGGCCGAGGAAGAAGGCATGCATTGGGCCGCTGAGCAGCAGCGTGCATTGCGTCTCGCGCAGGGCCAGCAGCGCCAGCCAGCCGATGGCGTATTGCCCGCGCCCGCTGGTTGAAAGGTTGCGCTCCATGAGCGCCTGGTTGAGGGCGCCCGCCGTGGCACGCATGGCCGAGGTGAGCGGCCCGGGCGTCTGATGGAACAGCGCGCCCGCGTCGCCGGCCAGTTTGGCGTATTCGGCGCTGGAGAGCGGGGCGTTTCCGTTCAGCAACAGGTACAGCACCAGGCGGTCCTGCTCGCGGCCGCGTGCGGTCTTGCGCGGCGGTGTCAGGGCCAGCAGGCCCGGCAGGGCGGGGGCTTCCTGTCCGCGGATTCGGTAGAGCGGGGTGAGAGTCAGGTCGAGGGACACGGCGGGTGGGTAAGAACGAAGGGAAATTCGCTATCATTATACTGGTAAAATTTGCCAGACATCTTTTTTGGGAAGGGATTTCACCGCCGCGCGGTGGAGTATCACATGCAGTTTCAGGTTCATAGCGAGTTCGAATCGTTCGACCCGTCCGAGTGGAACGCGTTGATGGAGCAGGGCATCAGCGACGTTCCTTTTTTGCGCCACGAATATCTGAGCGGCTGGTGGCAGACGCGCGGGGGTGGCGAGTGGTCGCAGGCCGAGTTGCTGCTCATTTCGGCGCGCGAGGACGGCCGCCTGGTCGGCATTGCCCCGCTCTTCCTTGCGGAGTATGATGGGCGTCCCGTTTTGCTGTTGGTTGGCAGTATCGAGATCTCTGATTACCTCGACCTGATCGTGCGCGCCGACGACCTGCCGCGCTTCCTCTCTGGGCTGCTGGATTTTCTGGCGGACTTCCGCCCCGAGGCCTGGCGCGGATTCGACTGGTACAACCTGCCCGAAGGGTCGCCCACGCTGCCCGCCCTGCAAGCGGAATCTGCCAAACGAGGCTGGGCCTACGCTGAGGATATTTACCATCCCACGCCCACCGTGGTGCTGCCCGGGAACTTCGAGGCCTATCTCGCCACCGTGGACAAGAAGCAGCGTCACGAGATCCGCCGTAAGATGCGCCGTGCCGAGGAAAGTGGGCGCAGCGTGCGCTGGTACATCGTCCGCGACGAAGCCACGCTTGAGGCGGAGATCGACGCCTTCCTGATGCTGATGGAGATGGACGAGAACAAGGCCAAATTCCTCAGCAATGTGATGCGCAAACAGATGCGCGCCACCATCCACACCGCCTTCCGTCACGGCTGGCTGTGGCTGGCCTTTCTCGAAGTGGATGGGCAGAAGGCCGCCGCCGCCTTGAACTTCGATTACCGCAACCGCCTGTGGGGCTACAACTCCGGCGTGGATGCGCGCTTCATGGAACTCTCGCCGGGCTGGGTGCTGCTGGCCTACGTCCTGCAATGGGCCGCCGAGAATGGCCGCAGCGAGTTCGATTTCATGCGCGGCGACGAGGAATATAAGTATCGCTTCGGCGCGCTCAAACGCCACGTGATGCGCGTGCAGGCGATCAAGTCATAATGAGTAGGGCGAGATTTATCTCGCCCTACTTTTTTGGAACTAAGAGGGGAATGAGACCGTTTAAGGGTACAAAAGAGACTGTGTTAGAATCCGCGCGTGAGTTCCAAAACTGTCCTGTTATTGGCCTCCAATTCCCCGCGCCGTCGCGAATTGCTCTCTCTGGGTGGCTGGATGTTCACCGTGATGGTCTCCAATGCCGACGAATCCCAGCGTCCGTCCGAATCCCCGGCTGAATATGTATTGCGGCTGGCGGAGATGAAGGCGCGCGCCGTGGCCGAACAGGCCCACCCCGAGCACATTGTCATCGGCGCGGATACCAGCGTAGTGGACGGCCCCGACATCCTCGGCAAGCCCGCTGACGTGGTCGAAGCGGAACAGATGCTCAAGCGTCTGCGCGGGCATACGCACCAGGTATATACAGGCATCGCCGTTCTGCGCGTTCGCGACGGCAGTCTGGTCACTGACCTGTGCGTCACCGACGTCCCGATGCGTAACTACTCCGACGAGGAGATCGATGCCTACATCCTGACCGGCGACCCGCTTGACAAGGCTGGCGCGTACGCCATCCAGCATCCGCGCTTCAAGCCCGTGGAAAGCATGGCGGGCTGTTTCGCTGGTGTGATGGGCCTGCCTCTCTGTCACCTCGTCCGCACCCTGCGGAAACTCGGCCTTTCGCCCGCGGCGGATGTCCCCTCCAACTGCCAGTCTCATCTCGATTATCAATGCCCTGTCTCACGCGCGATCCTGCGCGGCGAAGACGTTGGATAGTGAAAGGTAAACATGAAGTTATATCGTGTTCTCGTCATCCTGCTTGTGATCGCTCTGGTGCTGACCGCATGTGGCGCGGAGAATGGCGGCGGCCCCGACCTGCCCTTCTTCCCGACCGATACGCCCATCCCCCTGCCGACCGCGTCGGTCAACGTCACGGCTGCGCCCGATGCGCGCGCGGCGGTTAGCGCCTACCTCGACGCGCTGAAGGCGGGCGATTACGCCGGCATGTACGCCATGCTGACCCGCATCAGCCAGGAGACGATCACGCAGGACGACTTCATTAAACGCTATAACGACGCGCTCAACGAGATGAGCGCGGGTCAAGTCGAATACCAGGTGCTGGCCGACAAGAAAAGCCCCTACGCTGCCGAAGTGGCCTTCAATGTCACCTACAAGACCGCCCTGGTCGGCGACATCCAGCGCGACATCATCATGCACCTCGCCCTCGAAGGCGGCCAGTGGAAGGTCCAGTGGGAAGAGGGCCTGATCCTGCCCGAACTGGCGGGCGGCAACATCCTGCGCATGGACTATGAAGTCCCCGCCCGCGGCGACATCTACGACCGCAAGGGCCTGCCTGTCGCCACCCAGAATGAGGTCTTTGCCTTTGGCATCGATACGGGCGCCATCGACTACAACAACATCGACACATTGACTGGCGAACTGGCGCGTCTGTGCAGCCTGAAGGAAGAGGATATCCAGAATCAGATCGCCGCTTCCGGCACGGGCTGGTACCTGCCCATGTGCGAGGGCAGCCGCGAGGAAGCTGCCCGCCTGCTGGCGCTCAACCCGGGCGGGCTGAGCGTCACCTCGTACACCACGCGCTACTATGCCAACCAGGGTTTCGCCGCCCCGGTCACCGGCTACCTGCTTTCGATCAGCCCCGAACAGTTGAATGAGAAACGCCGTGAGGGCTATCGCGGCGACGAGCGCATCGGCCAGCAGGGCATCGAGAAGTGGGCCGAGACGTACCTGAGCGGCGGGCGCGGCGGCTCGTTGTACGTATTCAACCCGAGCGGACAGCCGGTCACGCGCCTCGGCGAAAGCGCCCCCCAGGCCGCCAATTCGGTCTACCTGACCCTTGACACCAACCTGCAATACTATGCTGAATTGGCTCTCAAGGATTTCCGCGGCGCGGTGGTGGTGATGGAACGCGACACCGGCCGCGTGCTGGCGATGGCCTCCTCACCCAATTACGACCCCAACCTGTTCGATCCGAAAACGCCCAACAGCCAGTTGCTGAACGTGCTGTTGAGCGACCAGAATAATCCCCTGCTCAATCGCGCTGCGCAGGGGCAGTATCCGCTCGGCTCGGTGTTCAAGATTATCACCATGGCGGCCGGCTTGGAAAGCGGCCTGTACCTGCCCGAGACCACCTACGACTGTCAGTACGAATTCACCGAACTGCAGCAGCAGTACGGCGGTCCCGTCCTGCGAGACTGGACCCTGACGCACTGCGAGGATCGCATCGCTTCGGGACGCACCTGCGAGACTACCGACAGCCAGCCTTCTGGTCTGTTGACCTTGCCCGAAGGCCTGATGCGCTCCTGCAACCCGTACTTCTATCATATCGGCCTCGATCTGTACCAAAATAACCGCGCCAACGACATTGCTAACATGGCGCGCGCCTTCGGCCTCGGCCAGCCGACCGGCATCGACCAGATCCCCGAAGCGGCGGGCAACATCCCCGTCCCCGCCAATGAAGTGGATGCCACCAGCCTGTCCATCGGCCAGGGCGATACCCAGGTCACGCCCCTGCAAGTGGCCACCTTCATCGCCGCTCTCGGTAACGGCGGGACACTTTACCGTCCGCAGCTGGTTGAAAAGATCGTGGATGTGAACGGCAGCACGGTCCTGACCTTCAAGCCCGAGGCGCGCGGCACCCTGCCCCTGCGTGCCGACAACCTCAAACTGATCCAGGATGCTATGGTTAGTGTGGTCGAGGATCCGCGCGGTACGGCCAATTTCCGCCTGCGCGGACTGAACGTCCCGGTGGCGGGCAAGACGGGCACTGCCGAGTCACAGCAAGGGGCCAAGCCGTTCGCCTGGTTTGCGGGCTACACCATGGCCCAAACCGATACCAACCTGCCCGACATCGCCATCGCGGTCGTTGTCGAGAACGTAGGTGAAGGCTCGGATTATGCCGCCCCGATCTTCCGCTGGATGGTCGAGACCTACATTTATGGCACGCCGCAGTCCGTCCCGTGGTTCGGTCCCATCGGCAACCCCTACACCCCGACTCCGTTCGGCGGCATCCCCACCCGCACGCCGAGACCGTAAAGCAATTCTTTCAAATGCTACGGAGGATTGCCAAATCCTCCGTAAAACAGGCTGGATTTGGCAATTCAGCACAGCAATCGTTCCAAAGCGTAACACTATACTTTCCTCTTCCGTCGTTGAGAAAAGACGAAAGAGGAAAGTAGAAAGATTGAAGATTTCGTTAACCTTTGAATAACAACCTTCTTCCTGGTTTAATCGTAAAGGCCCAGTCTGGTTTCTTCTTCGTAGAGACTGGACAGGGCCTTGTCATTTGTCAGTTGCGCGGACGCCTCAAGCAGGGACGCGCCGTGGGCGACATCGCCGCGCTTGGCGACCATGTGCAGGTCACGGCCCTGGCCGACGGCTCGGGCGTGATCGAAGAGATCGAGGAGCGGCGGCGGGCCATCGTCCGCCTGGACCCGCGTCCACGCGGGATATATCAACAGGTCATGCTGGCCAATCCCGACCAGGCCGTCTTCGTCTTCGCCTGTGCCAGCCCCGATCCCAAACTGCGCATGTTGGACCGCTTCCTGGTGGTGGCCGAAAAACAGAAGGTCCCGCCCATCATCATCGCCAACAAGACCGACCTGCTGCCCAACGCTGGGGAACTCTTCGGCATGTACACCCAGATCGGTTATCGCGTCATTTACACGTCCGTCAAGGATGGGCGCGGCATCGAAGAATTGCGCGAGGTGCTGCGCGGCAAGATCAGCGCCTTCGCGGGACCAAGCGGCGTGGGCAAGTCCAGCCTGCTCAACGCGTTGCAGCCCGGGCTGGGGCTGGCCGTCAACGAGGTCAGCACCTTCATGAACAAGGGCAAACACACCACGGTCGCGCGCCAGCTCTTTCCGCTCGAAGGCGGCGGCTACGTGGCCGACACACCCGGTTGGAAAAGCCTGGCCCTGTGGGACACCGAACCCGAAGAAATGGACGCCTACTTCCCCGAGCTGGCGCCGCTGGTGGCGCAATGTCAGTTCAGCGACTGCACCCACACTCACGAACCAGGCTGCGCCGTGCTGGCCGCCCTCGAAGCGGGACGCATCCACCGCGAGAGATACGAATC
>CALLJA010000386.1 GCA_938008865.1 uncultured Anaerolineales bacterium | reverse complement strand
GATTTTTGTCATTGACGAAAAATACGGGTGGATTTATGATGTGAAATAATAAACCGACGGTCGGTTTATAAAAGAGGCGATATGCCAAGAATCGTTAAAGAAGAAGACTATGCCGCAAGGCGCAAAGAAATCCTGACAGTGGTCCGCCAGCTGGTCTACACCAAGGGCTACGATCAGATGTCCATCCAGGATATTCTGGATGCGTTGAAGATTTCCAAGGGCGCCTTCTACCATTATTTCGATTCGAAACAGGCTTTGTTAGATGGCCTGATCGAACAAATTTTGGCGGAGTCAGACGAGTTCCTGCGCCCGATTGTCGAATCCACGGAGCTTTCGGCGCTCGAGAAGATGCAGCGCTACCTGGATACGACCGCGCGCTGGAAGGTCTCGCAAAAGAATTTCATGCTCAACCTGATGCGCGCCTGGCGGATGGACTCGAACGCCCTCATGCGTCAGAAGCAGGAGAACGCTGCGATCAAGCACATTGCGCCCATGCTGGCGATGATCGTGCATCAGGGAGTGGCCGAAGGCGTGTTTACGACCAGGTACCCCGACCAGTTTTCGTCCATGTTGCTGGGACTTTCAAGAGGCTTCGAAGAGACGATCGCCGAGGTGCTTCTGTCTGAGATCCCCCCGCCTGACTCTCTCGGGCGCCTTGAGGGCGCTTTAAACGCATATTCTGATTCGCTGGAACGGGTGCTTGGCGCCCCAACTGGTTCACTTCCCCTGGGAAATATGGAACTGATCAAGCAATGGCTGGAGGAACCAGTCAGCGAAGCAAAATCCTGATTATTAGGAATGTCTCTCGTATCTTTGAGAGAAGGAGAATCGACATGCAACTTTATCTGCGCCTTGCATGGCGCAATATCTGGCGACACAAACGCCGCACGGTCATCATCGTGCTGGCGATGTCGCTGACTCTGGCTCTGATGATGTTCTACGACGGGCTGATGAATGGCTTCACTGACGCGATCTATGGGAACGCGGTCAAGGTGTTGGGCGGGAACATCCAGGTCCACGCCGAGGGCTATCGCGCCCAGGTGAACTCGACCCCGCTCCTGCCGCTGGCCAATGCGGACGCCGTCGTGAAAGCGGCGGAGTCCGACCCGCTGGTGATCGCCGCCGCGCAGCGCATCAACACGGGCGGTCTTATCACCAGCCGCGAAGGCGCCTTCGCCGTCGGCATCACGGGCGTGGACCCCGAAAAGGAGATGGCGGTCAACATCATCGGCCAGAACGTGACCGAAGGCCGAAACCTTGCCGCAGACGACCTCGATTCCATCCTGATCGGCAAGGGCCTGGCCGACGCGATGAGCGTGACGGTGGGAGACCGCGTCACGCTGGTGGGACGTTCCCAGCACAAGCAAATGCGCCAGCGCACCATGACCATCGTCGGCATCTACGATCTCGGCATGGCCGATATCGAAAAGGAGACGGTTTATATCTCGCTAGGCGAAGCGCAGGCCTTGTATGACCTGCCCGGACAGGCCACCGAAGTAGTGGTCTTTCTCGAGCGTCTCGGGCAGGAAGACGCGGTTATTGCGGGCATGAAATCGAGCCTTACTGGTTATGAGATCGAATCCTTCCAGGCGAACTACCCCGACCTGGCCAACGCGATCAATTCGAAGGGCGGCGTGATGAACATCTTCAGTGTGATCGTCATTGCCATCGCGGGCGTGGGCATTCTCAACCTGCTGCTGATGGCTGTCTACGAGCGCACGCGCGAGATCGGCGTGCTCGGCGCGATGGGACTCAAGCCGCGCCAGATCTCGCTGTTGTTCGTCCTCGAAGGGACGATGATCGGCCTGGTTGGCGCGGCCGCGGGTATTATCCTGGGCCTGGCGCTTAACGGCCTCTTGATGCAGGTCGGCCTGGATTTTGGCAACATGACCCAGGTCGCCAGCTACATGGCGCTGGTCAAGGACAAGGTCTACCCGACCTGGGGCGTGGAGAAGTTGCTGCTGCGCGCCTCCACGGTGGCGATTATCTCGGCACTGGCGGCGGTCATCCCCGCTGCGGAAGCAGGGCGGCGCGAACCTGCCGAAGCCCTGCACTTTGTATAAGGTGAGCCATGTTACAACTCTTCAAAATGGCTTTTCGTGATTTGGGCCGCAACCGCCGCCGCACCTTCTTCTCGGCGCTGGCGGTGGCCATCGGCCTGGCCCTGCTGATGTTGATGTCCTCCGTCATCAACGGCGAGATGGGCAACGCCATCCAGTCTGCCATCCTGCTGCAAAGCGGACACATCCAGATCCGTTCCGCCACGTTCGACGAGAACAAATCCAGCCTCAAGTGGGAGGACCTGGTGGTTAACCCCGACCAGGTCGCGGCGCAGGTGTCTGCGCTGCCCCAGGTGAAGGCGGCCACGCCGCGCCTGTTCGCGAGCGGATTCCTCTCCACGGGAGACGAGTCGGCTGGTGTAAAGATCTATGGCATCGACCCCGACTCCGCGGCCAATGACCCCTACCGCATGGGACTACTCGACGGCAGTTTCCTGGCCGCTGACGACCGCGAAGGCCTGCTGATCGGCAAGCCCGCCGCGGACAAACTGCATTTGCAGGTCGGCGATACGGTCGGCCTCTCGGTCAACACCTCCAACGGCGACGTGCTGGAGCAGGTCTTTACGATCCGCGGCATTTACTCCACCAACACCTATGCCTTCGACGCCGCCACCATCCTGCTGCCGCTGGCCAAGGCCCAGGCCATCACCCAGACCGAGAACCATGCCAGCACGATCTTCATCCTGCTCAACAACGATGCCGACACGGACAGTGTGGTCTCCGCCCTGCAGGGACAGAACCTGGAGATCCTGTCGTGGCGCGACATGAACCAGTTGATCGTCGAATTCGAGACCATGGCCAACAGTTACATCGCCTTCTTCTACCTGATCATCCTGGCGATCACAGCTTCGGTCATTGTCAACACGCTGATCATGTCGGTCTACGAGCGCACGCGCGAGATCGGCATCCTCTCGGCGGTGGGCATGCGGGGCAGCCGCATCCTGGGATTATTCCTGGCCGAATCCTCGTTCCTGGCGGTCGGCGGTGTGATCCTGGGTTTGGCCCTGGGATGGGGCGCTGTTCAACTCTTCAATATCAACGGCTTCTATATCGGCAACATGGGACTCTCCGGCTTCCTGGTCGGCGACACCATCCGTGCCCAGTTGATGCTGGACGATATCCTCAACCTGTCGGCCATGACCTTCATCGTCACGCTGCTGGCTGGACTGTACCCCGCGGTTACGGCTTCCCGTATGGAGCCGGTCGCTGCGCTGCGGGCTGAAAAATGAGATAAAGGTCTGGCAGGCATGCAAACCTGTTGGGCCTTAAGGAGAAATATCATGGAAGTCGTAAAGATCGAAAACATCTCTCGTGTCTATCAAGTCGGCAAGGTGGAGACCCGCGCTTTGCAGGGCGTCAGCCTCACCATCGGGAGCGGGGAGTTCACCGCCCTGGTCGGCCCCTCGGGCTCGGGCAAGACCACCCTGCTGCAAATGATCGGCTGTCTCGACCAGCCCACCTCGGGCCGCGTCTTCATCAGCGGACAGGATGTCACCACCCTCAACCGCAACCAGCGCGCCGACATGCGCCGCGGCCACATCGGGTTCATCTTCCAGTTCTTCGCCTTGATCCCCACACTGACCGCCTACGAGAATGTGGAGATGCCGCTGCTGCTCAACGGGCATACTCCCAAAGAACGCCGCGAGCGCGTCATGGAATTGCTCCAGGCCGTGGATTTGTCCGACCGCGCCAACAACCGTCCCGACCAACTTTCGGGCGGACAGCAGCAGCGCGTGGCCATCGCCCGCGCCCTGGCCCCCAAGCCTGCCCTGATCCTCGCCGACGAGCCGACCGCCAACCTCGACACGGCCAACGGCCAGCAGGTGATGGAGATCATGAAACGCCTCAACCAGGAAACGGGTGTCACCTTTGTGTTTGCCACCCACGACCCGCGCGTGATCAGCTACGCCACGCGAATTGTCACCCTGCGCGACGGTGTGATAGAAAAAGATAGTGCTGCAGGGGCAAAATAGCGCCTCGTTAGGAGAGAAAATGAAAAAACAAATTTGGTTATTGTTGATCGTTGCCCTGGCGCTTAGCGCCTGCGGCCAGGCTGCCACAGCCACGCCCATGCCCACCATCGCGTTGGACAACTCGGCAAACGGAACCAGTCCCACGTCCAACGGGGCGGTAGCCTCGGGTGAGATCGTGCCCGCTCAGGTTGTCAAACTCAGCTTCCCGCTGACAGGCATCGTCAAGGCCGTCAACGTGGCCGAAGGCGATACGGTTGCCGCAGGCGACACCCTGGCACAGCTCGATACCACCATCCTCGAAGCCCAGGTGGCGCAGGCCAAAGCCAGCCTGACCACTGCCGAGACGCAGGTCAAATATCTCAAGCGCGTCGGCACCAGCCAGGAATACCTCGACTCAGCCGTGGCCGACGTGGAGCGCCTGACCGCCGCCCTGCAGGCCTCCGAAGCCCAACTTGCCCAGGCCACACTAACCGCGCCCATCGCCGCCACCGTCATCTCTGTGGACGCGGCCCCCGCCGAGGTCGCCACGCCGGGCATGGTCGTCATCACCCTCGGCGACCTGACCCGCTTCCAGGTCGAGACCACCGACATGAGCGAGCGCGACATCCTCAATGTCCAGATCGGCGCGCCTGTCACTGTCTTCATCGAGGCCCTCAATCAGACCTTCAACGGCAAGGTGGTCGACATCGCGCGCGTCTCCCAGACTGTGGGCGGTGACGTGGTTTTCAAGGTCACCGTCGAACTGGATGAACAGCCCGCAGGCCTGCGCTGGGGCATGAGCACCGAAGTCCGCGTCCAGAGCGGGCAGTAACGGAGGCGGACATGAAACGCCTTTTGTGGACAAGCCTGTTGGTTTTGTCCGTACTGCTTAGCGCGTGCGGAACGTCCGCCCCATCGGCTGTTCCCGTTGCGACGGGCGCTCCCGCCGTCGAAGCCGACTCTGCGTCCCCCGCGGGAACCGTTGTGGCTTCGGGCGTCGTCTCGCCCGTGCATGTGACCGAGATCGCCTTCGCCATCCCGGGCGCTGTCACCGAGGTTGCCGTCAAGGAAGGCGACACGGTTAGCGTGGGCCAGGTGCTGGCCAAACTCGACTCGTCTGCATTCGAGTCGGCTGTGGCCCAGGCTGAAGCCGCCCTCAGGGGCCAGCAGCGCGAGTACGAGTTCTGGCTGCCCTCGCGCAAGGGTGAAAACCCCGAGCGCCGCTGGCTCGAAGAGACCAAAGTCGAGACCGCCAAGGCCGCCCTGGCGCTGGCCCAGGCCCAACTGGCCCAGACCGCGCTCACCGCTCCCGCCGATGCCGCCGTGGTGGCGGTGAACATCAAGGTCGGTGAATACGCCCAACCCGGGCAGGTGGTCATTACGCTGGCCACGCTCGACCGCCTGCGCGTTGAGACCACCGACTTGAGCGAACGCGATATCCCCGCCGTGCAGGTTGGGCAGAAGGCCACGGTCTTCATCGAAGCCCTCGGCCAGGAACTGACAGGCCAGGTTATCGCCATTGCGCCGCGTGCCGACAGTGTGGGTGGCGATGTGGTCTTCAAGGTCACCATCGAATTGGACAGCTTGCCCGATACCTTGCGTTGGGGCATGAGCGCCGAAGTCAACATCCAAACAAAATAACGACGCGTCCGCTCTAGCTACGCATCCCGCCCTTGATCAAACTGTGGGCGGGATTTTTCTTTCCCATGGCCCGCTAATTGACAAAACGGCGTTCCCTTCTATAATAATTTTATACAGCACGCGCTTTACGTCATGAGATCAAAGCGAGCAGGCCATGTCGAAGAAAAAGAAAAAAGAGAAGGCTGAAGAAAAAAAGTCCAAACCCCCCGTCCCCGAGGCGGGTGAACCGCGCAGGAAATTGGAGGAGAAGGATTACCTCAAGGAATTGCGCAGACTGCAACTGGAGATGGTCAAATTGCAGGAATGGGTCAAGGCCAAGGGCTTGAAGGTGATCGTCATCTTCGAAGGGCGGGATGCGGCCGGGAAGGGCGGCGTGATCAAGCGCATCACCGAATGCCTGAACCCGCGCATCTGCCGTGTGGCGGCCCTGCCGGCTCCCACCGAGCGCGAGCGGACGCAGTGGTACTTTCAGCGCTACGTGTCTCACCTGCCCGCCGGGGGAGAGATCGTGCTCTTCGACCGCTCCTGGTACAACCGCGCCGGCGTGGAACGCGTGATGGGCTTCTGCACCGAGGAGGAGTATGGCGAGTTCATGCGCTCCTGTCCCGAGTTCGAACGCATGCTGGTGCACTCGGGCATCATCCTGGTCAAGTACTGGTTCTCGGTCAGCAACGAGGAACAGGAACGCCGCTTCCAGGCCCGCATCGACGATCCCACCAAACGCTGGAAACTCAGCCCGATGGACCTGCAATCCCGTTCGCGCTGGGTCGAGTACTCGCGCGCCAAGGATGAGATGTTCAAGTACACCGACACCCGCCAGTCGCCCTGGTACGTGGTCAACTCGGACGATAAGAAGCGCGCCCGCCTGAACTGCATGGCGCACCTGTTGAGCCTGATCCCCTTCGAAGACCTGACGCCCGAACCGATCAAACTGCCGCCGCGCCAGGAGGATACGGGCTACGTCCGCCCGCCCATCAGCGACCAGAATTTTGTCCCTGAAATCTATTAACGGATTTCGAAGCAGCGCCTCCAGCCGTTTTGATATGGCTGGAGGCGTTATTCTTATTGTCAGACGGTGGTATAGTCGGTCAACGCATTCAAACCACTCTATGGACAATATCCCATGACCCTTCCTACCACCATTACAGTCATTGGCGCGGGCAGCGCCTCGTTCGGCGAGAACACGCTCGCCGCCCTCATGCGCTCCAAACGATTGCGCGGCTCGACCCTGCGCCTCGTGGATCGCAACGCCCAAAGCCTGGACATTGTCCAGCGCCTGGCGAATCGCCTCAATAATGAATGGGGCGCTGGCATGACCATCAGCGCGCACGCCCATCATCAGGATGCGCTCGACGGTGCGCAATTTGTCGTCAGCGCCATCGAGGTCGGTCCGCGCGAGGAGTTGTGGCGCAGCGATTACGAGATCCCGCTCAAGTATGGTGTGCACCAGCCCTATGCCGAGAACGGCGGCCCGGGCGGTTTTGCCCATGCGGCCCGTAACATCGGTCCCGTCTTGCAGATCGCGCATGATATGGAGCAGGCCTGCCCCGACGCCTGGTTCATCAATTTCACCAACCCGATGGTGCGCATCTGCGACACGGTCAATCGCCACAGCAAGATCAAGGCGGTTGGATTGTGCCATCAAATCTATATTGGCTACTGCTTTGCAGGGCTGGTGCTGGCCAAGGACCTGGGCTTCGAGATTCCCGAAGGCATTCAAAACATGAACGCCGAAGTGATGCAGCATCCGCTGCGCGAGCAGGTGGTCAAACAGGCCGTGCTGCGCCTCGATATTCGCGCCGCGGGCACGAATCACTTCTCGTGGATCCTGTCCATCCACGATCGACAGACCGGCGAGGACCTGACTCCGCTCTTCAAAGAACGCTATGCTTCCTTCGACCCGAACTTCGAGCCGCTGACACGGCGTGTGTACGAAGCCTTTGACACCTTTCCTGTGCCTGGCGACAGCCATTTGTGCGAATACCTGCCGTGGTTGTCTGATCCTGTCACCCAGCCGTGGGAGAAATTCAAAATCAAGCTCTACGATTGGGACTTAATGGCCAGCCTGCGCGACTTCAGCCTCGACCGGTTGAATGATATGGCAAATGGGAACATGACTGTCGACGGTCTGCTTGAAGCGGACTCGGAGGGTGCGCTCGAAATGATCGAAAACATTGCAGGTGCAGGAGACCATTATCACCTGGCCGCCAACCTGCCCAATGTCGGTCAGATCGCCAACCTGCCCCTGGGCGCCGCTGTTGAGACTCCCGTTCATGTGGATGGGGCGGGCATCCACCCGGTACACGTTGGCGCGTTGCCTGAAGGCGTGGCGGAACTATGTCGCCGCGAGCTGCAAGTGGCGCAGTTATGCGTCGACTCGGCGGCCGAGGGTAATTACCAAAAGGCGCTTCAATGCCTGTTGCTTGATCCTGTTGTGCATGATATGGATAAAGCCAAATTGATCCTCGATGATTACCTGTCAGCATATCGAGAA
>CALLJA010000385.1 GCA_938008865.1 uncultured Anaerolineales bacterium | reverse complement strand
CCGTTCCGACAAAAATCACCTGGCCGCGCGCTGCGTGGGTAACCAACTCACCCTGGTGGTCAACGACGTGGAACTCGGCTCGGCCCAGGATAGCGACTTTGTCAGTGGCAGCCTCAACTTTGGATATGCCGCCGACAGCGCGGAAGCGGGCAGCTTCGATAACATCATGGTGGAGGATTGGGGCGATGGGCAATCTGCCGCGCCCACCAACCCCAAACCGGATCCTGCCGCCCCATCCACCCCGACGCCTGCCCCCGTTTCAACAGATGTCCCCACCCTGACAGCGATGCCATCCGCCACCGCGTTGGTCGAGCCTGTCGAGACCCTGCGCCCCACCCCCATCCCCGCAGCAGAATTGACCCTCTTCCAGACAGACTTCGAGGCGGACGATCCCACCCTGGCTGACTGGAAAACCTTCGCCTATTCGATGGACAAGAAAGCCTTCGTGACCGAAGGCTATGAAGCCTTTGTCGAAAATGGCGCATACCATTTCCGTCAAGGCGTGAACAGCCGCACCTTCGTCATCTATGACAAAGACCTGGCAATTGCGGACGTGGATATTTCGGCCAGCGGCAGCACACCTTTTGAAGGACACGGCGGCCTGGGGCTGGTCTGCCGTTACAGCGCGGCTGGCTGGTACCAGTTCATGCTCGAGCCGAGAGATGGCATGTGGAGCATCCGCCTGGTCAAATCCGATGAAAGCGGACAGTTTCACTTTCATGTGATTTCATCCGGTAATAGCAAGTGGATCGAAGGTGATGCCGATTTACGCGCCGAGTGCAAGGGTGACCGCCTGACCTTTTACATCGACGGCGAGAAGATGGCCTCCCTGCATGATTCGACCTTCCCCAGCGGGCAGGTTGGTTTTCTGGGATGGAGTTTTTCCCTTCCAGACGACTGGAATTATGTGGAGACCTTCAGCGTCCGCCGCGCCCAATGGAGCGAATCCGCTTTACCGGGTCCCGCCCCCACACCCAACGTGGATGGGGTGATTTATTCCACAGATTTTTCCAGGCTGGATGACCTGGCTCCTCACTGGATCAAGGATGATGTTGGAGTGATTGGTGTGGCGGGTTCTCCTGCTCTCATCGGTGGCCCGGGTGGACAGTCGGCACCACATACCTATCGCTATATCAACGACTTCGACCCGGGCCCAAACGTGGAAATCAGCGCCGAAATCCATCCGCTTTCCCTGCTGGCGCGCGGACTCATCTGCCGTTATTCTGAAGACGGCTGGTATCAGGTGCATTACATGAGCGATTCCCAGGGGAGAATTATTGTTCTGGATCGTGTGGAGCGCGACGAGCAGGGAAATTTGTCAGATTTCATACTTGGACAGACTGGCTTGGAGGGCGCGCCCGCAGGAAATGTAAACCTGACACTAACTTGCGCCGGAAACCAAATCTCCGCTTCGTTAAACGGCGAGGCGCTGTTTTACGTCGAAGATGGCAAATGGCAGAGTGGACGCTACGGGTTTATGTTCATGGGTAATCCCCCAGGAAGTTTAAGGGAAGGGTTCGCCGGTTACACCGTCCGCCCGTCGCAAGCTATTCCGACAGGAGAATTGGTGGATGAAAAAACATTCGCCTCGCCGGAAGACATTGCCGCCAATTGGGGCGTGGATTTGCAAAACAATCCAATGGTCAAAGTGGAGGATAACATTCTCACCCTGGATGCAGATGATGGGATTGGTTTGACCAGTAACAGCGGCGTCCTTGAAAATTCTGAGATGACGATGGATATCGAGTTTTTGAACAGCGGCATTCTCTACCTCCAATGCCGCTCCGAAAGCCCCACCCACACTGTATTTGAAGTGCGAAGTAATGGAGAGTGGTTTTTACACTGGCAGGACCGGGAAATTACACGCGGCAGCAGCCCAGCCATTAAGCCCGGTAAAAATGTGCTGACCATGCGGTGCGAGGGTGAACGCCTGACCCTGACCGCAAACGGAGAAACGATTGCTGAAGAAACCTATCGTGCAGCTTATACCCCGGCAAAAGGACGCGCTGGCTTATGGGTCAATGCGCAACTACGCATCAACAGCCTTGCGCTCAAGATCTTTCAAGGTTCTCCCGACCCAACCAGCCCTCCGCTATTCAACCAGGTCTCCATCCCCACCTACCTGTCGGGTGAGACGATCTATGTGTGGAATATTGACGACGCCTTATATCGTCCCGGCTGGTGGGGAAGAGAGAACAGACCCTGGATATGGTCTTTCTCATTTAGTGGTGCAAACCCGCCCAAGAGGCAGGAAAACGAAATTGTAGTCCCGTCCATCAAGGATTGGACTACATGGACTTATCGTTACCAGGATTTGTACGATCTGCCCATAGAAACCAGCGTCGAAACCAGATTCACCGACAAAACAGGCGCCATTGGATTGATGTGCCGCTACACCCAGGTGGGCCGTTACGAGTTCCTGGTCCAGCCGGACGGAAACTGGACCATCCGCCGCAACACTTCTGAGTACTATGCCCAGGATGCAAAGAACATGACCGTTCTCGCCAAGGGTCAGTCTGCCGTCATTCGCCCCGACGCCAACCAACTCAGCGCGATTTGCCAGGGCAACGAGCTGATCTTCTCTGCCAACGGCGAGGAACTGGGCCGTGTGAAAGACGACTTCTATCCCGAGGGCAGCGTAGGCATATTCTTTGAATCGTTCACGGCAGGCAGTTTCACCAATCTCAACGTGCGGCGGGCGGAGTAGCGGTAAACGCCCCCGCATCCTCTGGCGGACTCGGCCTTCGGGCCGGGTCCGCTTTTTGGCGGGCCCCGGCAAGGGTCCACGCAAGGGGATTGTAAGGATTTTCACAGGGCAAAAGTGATATTCTTCCCTGTGCAAAATTCGGGGGTTCTGGAATAATAAGGTTAGCCATAACATTTTACAAAGGCAAGCCTTATGTCTCTCCCACAAATGAGCGAAAGCACGGAAATGTATCTCAAGGCGATGGTGGAACTCGGCCTGAGCAACGTCGTATCCATCGGCCGCCTGGCGGAGCGCCTGAACGTGACGCCCGTCTCGGCCAATGAGATGGTGCGTCGGCTGGGCGACCAGGGCCTGCTGACCCACACACCCTACAAGGGCGTCTCGCTGACCGACAAGGGCCGCGAGGCAGCCTGCAACGTGGTGCGCCGCCAGCGCCTGTGGGAAGTGTTTCTCTATGAGCATCTGCACATCGAATGGGCAAAGTTATACGAACTGGCCTGTTCGCTCGAACATGCCACCGCCCCCGAGGTGACCGAGGCCCTGGCGGCCTTCCTCGGCGACCCGAAATTTTGTCCGCGCGGGAACCCCATCCCCGCCGCCGACGGGAGTTTCCTGCCGCTGGACGGGCGTCCGCTCAGCACGGCCTCGGTCGGCGAGACCGTGGAAGTGCTGGCCGTCAATGCCACGACCACGGACGTGCTCAAGTATTTGCAGGAGCGCGGAATCCTGCCCGGGCAGACGATCCGCGTGCTCGAGGCCGCCCCGCTCCAGGGTCCGCTGACGCTCAAGGTCGGCGAAAAGGAAGTGGCGCTGGGCCTGTCGCTGGCTGAATTTGTGATCGTGAAAAATAGTTGATATTTTGGTGGTCGAGTAGGCGGCGGGTTTCGATACGCCAAGAATGCTACTCAACCACCGCCGCCATATCGAGGCCACCTGTTACAAAAAACCTTTCAACAATGGGTGGTCTCGATACGCTGCTCGCTAAGGCTCGCAGCCACTCGACCACCGCATCAACCGAGGACTCATCATGACCGAACCCACCCAACTCCATCTGCTCCGCCCGGGCCAGAAGGCCACCATCACACGCATCGGCGGGAACACCGCCCTGCGCCGCCGCTTCGCCGAAATGGGCATCGTGCGCGGCGAGACC
>CALLJA010000384.1 GCA_938008865.1 uncultured Anaerolineales bacterium | reverse complement strand
CCCACACCGTGGACGCCTGCGGCGGGAATGGACTGGAAGGGGATGCCCGCGCGTTTCACGAGCGCCTCTTCCATGCCGCCTTCACCGCCGACCCAGAGCGTCTCAACGCCCGTTCGTCGTTTCGTAAGTGCGCTGTGTACGGCGAGCGCGGGATAAACCCCGCCGCCCGTTCCGCCCGCGCAGATTAACAACCGCACCGTAGGACCTCCATTCATCGTCCGTCATGGTTCCCTCGCCGCGTTGGCGGGAGATGTTTAGCAAAATGCCGATGGCCGCCAGGGAAGCGACCAGGTTCGAGCCGCCCGCGCTGATGAAGGGCAGGGCATTCCCAGCGAAAGGCAGCAGGCCGACCATCACGGTCATGTTGATGAGCGCCTCCATGCCGATCCAGATGACCAGGCCCGAGGCCAGCAGCGTGCCGAGCATGTCGGGCGCGCGGCGAGCAATGACCAACCCGCGCCAGAAGAGCAATACGTACAGGCCCATCAAGGCCAGCGAGCCGAAGAGCCCCAGTTCCTCGGCCAGGACGGCGAAGATGCTATCGGTGGGCGGGACGGGCAGGCCCGTCAATTTGGAGGTGGACTGACCGATGCCCACACCGAAGAGGCCGCCGTTGACGATGGCCTCGAACGAGCGCCGCACGTGATATGAAGCCTGGGTGGGGTCTTTGATGCCCGCCAGGAAGGTATCCACACGCTCGCGGCCCGTGGCGCTGACCTGCGCCACGATGGCGGCGGCCACCACCGCCACCAGCAGCAGCACGCCGATCTGCTTCAAGTCGCCGCCTGCCAGGAAGAACAACAGGCCGCCCAGAATGAGCACGGTCGCGGCGGCGCTCAGGTCGGGCTGCTGATAGATCAGACCGCCTACGATCCCGAGAATCACGCCCAAGGGAATCAGGCCCAGTTGAATGTCGTGCAGGAAATTGCGTTTGGCGTACAGCCAGACCGAAAGATAAATGATCGAGACCAGTTTCGCCAGTTCGGAGGGCTGCACAGAACCTTCAAAAAAGGAGCGCTTCGCGCCCAGGCGGATCTCGTTCATCAACAACACGCCGATCAAGAGCACGATCGTGAATATCATGGCGGGCACGATCAATTTGTGCATGTGATGATAATCGAAGAAAGACAACGCCAGCGCTACCAGCACGCCGATTCCCAGCCACATCAACTGGCGGTTGAACATGTACATGGCCGAGTCATAGATGCCCAGCGAATAATCCCACGAGGCCGAGAACAGCATCACCAGCCCGTAGATGACCAGCGCCACGATCGCTACCAGCAGGGGCGTGTCGAATCCGCGGCGGCGGGGCGCAGCCTGCGCGCGCGGCTGGACCTGGGTTGGATGGTTTACGTAAGTTTCAGCACCCATTCTCTAAACCTTTCTCCTCGTTCCGCAAAATCCTGGAAAGCGTCATAGCTCGTGCCGCCCGGTGAAAGCAGGACAACACCGCCCGCTTCGGCCACCTCGGCAGCTTTGGATACGGCTTGCTCGAGCGTCTCACAGCGCGACAAAGTCCGCGGCCTGGACCCCGGGCCTGCCACCGCTTTCTCGATCTTTTCCGCCGCCTCGCCGAACAGCACCACGTGATCCACGCGCTGATGGATGAGGTCGGCCAGGTCGCCCCAGGGCAGGTCCTTGTCGCGGCCGCCCAGCAGCAGCACAATCGGCTCCTCGAAGGCGCGGATGGCGGCCATGGTCCGCTCGGGGGCGGTGGCAATCGAGTCGTTGTACCAGCGCACACCGCGCAATTCGCGGACCAGCTCCAGCCGATGCGCCACCCCATGGAAATCCTCCACGGCGGTCAGCATGGCATCCAGAGGCAGGCCCGCGGCATGTCCGATGGCAAAAGCGGCCAGGACGTTGCTGACGTTGTGGTCGCCGCGCAGCAGGATCTTCTCGCGCAGGATGAGCGGCAGGTAGGCGTTCCCGTCACGCAGGGCCAGCAGGCCGTCGTGATGATAAGCGCCGTTCAGGCTCTCATCCAGGTCGCGCATACTGAACGTGTACAGCTTGCCTTTGACGCGGCTACGCAAGTTCCAGGCGCCCGGGTCATCGTGGCCGAGGATGGCCGCATCCTTTTCGGTTTGGAAATCCAGCAGGCGCGCCTTGGCGGCGGTATAGGCTTCCATCGTGCCGTGGCGGTCGAGATGATTGGGCGTGATGTTGAGGATGGCCGCCACGTTTGGAGAGATCGTCATCTGTTCGAGTTGGAACGAGGACAATTCCAGGATGGCCAGGTCGGTCGGCTTCATCTCGTCCACGTAATTGATGAGTGGGTCGCCGATGTTGCCGCCGATGTAGGCCGCATCACCGCAGGCTTCCTTCGCCATGCGTCCCAGCAGCGTGGTGGTTGTGGTCTTGCCTGCCGAGCCTGTGATGCCAATGGTGCGGCAGGGCACGACTTCCATGAACACCTGCGTGTCGTTCGAGAGCGGGATGCCGCGCTGGAGCGCTTCGGCCACGATGGGCAGGGTCAGCGGCACGCCGCCCGAAAGGCACAACAGGTCGCAGTCGTTCAGCAGTTCGGACGGATGCCCGCCCAGAACCCACGTGATCGGCAGGTCGGCCAGGGAGTCGCGGGCGGCAGTCATCTGCGCTTCGCTGCGCGCATCGGACAGGGTCACACGCGCGCCGTGCCGCGCCAGCCAACGCGCTAGAGCCAGCCCCTGTCTGGCTGCGCCGAGGATGAGCACGTGTCTGCCGGTCCAAGCCTGCATCTTATACCGAAGCCAATCCTACGCCGATCATGCCCGCCAGCAGGCCGATCAGCCAGAAACGCTGCACGATCTGAGTCTCGCTCCAGCCAAGCAGTTCGAAGTGCAAGTGCAGCGGCGCCATCTTGAACAGGCGCTTGCCCTTGGTCAATTTGAAGTAACCGATTTGCAGCGTCACGCTGACCGCCTCGCTGAGCGGGATGATGCCAATCAACAGCAGCAGGGGCCACTGTCCCGTCATCAAGGCCACCACGGCCAGGGTCCCACCCAGGGCCAGCGAACCGGCATCCCCCATGAACAATTCCGCGGGATGGACGTTGAACCACAGGAAGCCAAAGAGCGCGCCTACCAGCGTAAAGCAGAAACGCGCCACGTAGATCTGGCCTTGGATGAGGGCGATTCCGCCGTAGGCCGCAAAGGCGGTGGCAGCGATCAACCCAGCCAGACCATCCAGACCGTCAGTGAAGTTGACCGCGTTGGATTCAGCCACGATGATGAAGGCCGCAATTGGGATGTACCAATAGCCTAGTTCCAGGTCGAAGTTCAGACCGGGAATATAGATGGACGGCGCGCGCAGCACGTATTTCAGCACCAGGGCAATGAAGATCGCCAGCCCCACCTGGGCGATGAACTTGGTGCGGGCGCTCATGCCCTCGCCGCGCCGCTTGCCGCGGATACCCTGCCAGTCGTCGATGGCGCCCAGGATGCCGAAGCCGATCAGCGAAACCAGCGGGACGGCGATGGAACGTCCGAGCGCGCTCTGCTGCAGGCCAATCAGCGAGACCGCGTTGAGCAGGCCCGTCAACAACAGCACGGGCAGGATGAAGAGCAGGCCGCCCATGGTGGGTGTGCCCATTTTGACGGCATGCTGGCCCGGTTCCTCCACACGGATCAACTTGCCGATCTTGAAGTGCCGCAGCACACGCAGGAACGGTCCGCCCCAAATGGCCGACATCAAGAACGAAAGTCCCGCCAAGCTGAGGGCCAGGGTGGCTTGGTTGACAACTGGGTTCATGAGCGGATCTCCAGGGCGGCAGTGATGCGGTCCATGCGCAGGCCGTGCGAGCCTTTGATCAACACGGCATCTTTGTCCGCCAGGTTCTGTTTCAGCCAGGTTACGATTAGGTCTTGCTCCTGGAACTCGATGACGCGGTTGCTGCGCATGCCCGCGCGGCGGGCCGATTCGGCGATGGTGTGCGCGCGCGGACCGAGCGTCAGCAGGGTGTGCGCCACCTGGGCGGCACGCATCCCGACCATCTCGTGTCCCTGACGCTCGTAGGGACCCAGTTCAAGCATGTCGCCCAACACGGCGATCTTGCGCCCGTCCAGTTCGCTGAGCAGGTTGAGCGCCGCCAGCATCGACTCGGGTGAGGCATTGTAGGTGTCGTCAAGGATCAGCGCACCCGCCTCGGTACGGACCGCCACCAAGCGCAGCTGCGAATGTCCCTGGCGCAGCCCGTCGAAGATCTCCTGCCAGGTCAACCCTTCGGCCAGGCCGACCGCCGTGGCGCGCAACGCGGTATGCACCGAATGCCGCCCGATCATCGGGATGCGCAGGTGCAGCGTCTCGCGGTGATAGTGCAGGCGAAAGCGGATGCCGTCCAGGCCGAGGCCTTCGACGTTGTCAGCCCACAGTTCGGCTTCGGGCGACAATCCGTAGAAGAAGACGCGCGCGCGGGTCTTTTCTTCCATCTTGCGCACCCACGGGTCATCAAAGTTCAGGATGGCCACGCCACTCTCGGGCAGCGACTGCACAAGTTCGGACTTGCCAACGAAGATATTCTCCTGCGAGCCTGCCCGTTCGGCGTGGACCGTGCCGATATTGCTGACCACGCCGACCTGCGGCTGGGCAATATCGCACAGGAAGGCAATTTCGCCCGGCACGTAGAATCCCATTTCGAGCACGGCGCGTTCGTAGCCCGTGCCTAGGCGAAGCATAGTCAGCGGCAAGCCGATCTCGTTGTTGAGGTTACCCGGGCTTTTGAGCGTACGGTAACGTTGACTGAGCACCTGCGCCACCACTTCCTTGGTGGTCGATTTGCCAACGCTGCCGGTAATGCCCACCACGCGCAGGTTCAATTTGCGCCGCCAGAAGCGCGCGATCTTCTGCAGGGCCGTGACGGTATTGTCCACGCGCAGGCACAAAGGCGAGTTCAGGTCGAAGGCGGGGTCCGCCGTCAGGCCGCCGCGCAGGTCGAGGGTCCGCAGCGAGGCGTCCACGTCGCGCTGGATCAGGGCGAAAGATGCGCCGCGCCGAAAAGCCTCACCCACAAAGTCGTGACCGTCGGCGCGTTCGCCAGGAATGGCCACGAACAGCGAGCCGGGAATCACCTGCCGGGAGTCAATGGCCGCCTCGGTAATGACCGTGGCGGCGTGCTCC
Source organism: uncultured Anaerolineales bacterium (assembly GCA_938008865.1). Lineage (GTDB taxonomy): Bacteria > Chloroflexota > Anaerolineae > Anaerolineales > Villigracilaceae > JACPVF01. The sequence continues at coordinate 4,749 of CALLJA010000384.1, read as the reverse complement.
GGGCGGAGACCTGTGAGAGCTTCGAGCGCGTCTGCAAACGTAAGCATGGTTGGCTATCTGACGGCGATCTGTTGTCGAATATAGTCGGGCGGTATGTCCAAAAGCAGGACCGTCTTCTGGGCCATCTCCGAGAAGACCGGGGCAGCCGTCTCGGAGCCCCAGATGGAGGCCGAGGGCTGCTCGAGCCAGACGTAGATCATGAAACGCGGATCATCCACCGGGCCCCAGCCGATGAAGGAGGCGTTGGTATGTTCGCTATCGTAGAAGCCGCTCTCGGTGGGGATCTGCGCGGTACCGGTTTTACCCGCCACACGGTAGCCGGGCACCAGCGCCAGCGAGGATTCCTGTTCGAGCGAGAGCGCCAGCATTTCACTTAGGGTGCGGGCCGTGCCCGCCTGGATGGGCGTGCCCGCGTATTGGGCCGGCACGCTGTACTGGTGGCCCTCGCGCATCATGGCATATAGCACATGCGGCGTAACCATGCGCCCGTCGTTGGCGATGGACGAGGCGGCCATCAGCATCTGGATGGGCGTGACGGCCACGCCCTGCCCAAAGGAGTTGGTGCCCAGGTCCACAGGGTACCAATCCTCATCACCCGGAACCTTGAGCCTGCCCGCCGCTTCCCCTGACAGGTCCACGCCGGTCAGGCGGCCCAGCCCGAAACGGTTCATGTAACCGTAGAAGGTCTCCGCGCCCATCGTGGTGGACAGGTACGCCATGCACACGTTGAGCGAGTGTTGTAAACAGCCCACCATGTCCTGGGGTCCCCAGGCTTGCAGGTCCCAGTTGCGGATGGTTGCGCCGCCGACCATGATCGCGCCGGTGTCGAGGAAGGGTGTGCTGGCAGTAACCGCGCCGCTGTCGAGCGCGGCGGCCATGGTGAGAACCTTCATGACCGAACCCGGCTCATACGGTACGCTGACAGCCTGGTTGAAGTCGCTGGCGTTGTCGTAGACCACGCCATAATTCCAGAACTCGTTCAGGTTCATGCGCGGGGTGACGGCCATTGCCAACACTTCGCCGGTCCTCGGGTCCATGACGATGATCGTGCCGCCCTGTGCGCCGTAATCGGTCAGGGCCTGGTCGAGGATGCCTTCGGCGGCAGCCTGCAGGTCGCGGTTGAGCGTTAGCACGAGCGTAGTGCCGTTCGGCACATGCGGGATGTCCACAGCCTGGTTCGGGTCGGTGGGAACCAGCACCTGCACGGGGTTGCCCGCCAGCAGGTCGTTGTACTTCTCCTCCACGCCGAAGTAGCCGCGTCCCTCGCGGCTGACGAAACCGATCACGTTGGAGGCCAGCGCATCCTCGGGATAACTGCGCTCGGGGTGCGAACTGAAGGCCAGCCCGGTCAACGCGCCGCGCACGCCTTCCGGGGCCTGGAGCTGCGCCTCTTCCTTCAGGGCCTTCAAGGTCTGGGCCTGCTCGCTCTCGACATAGTTGGCCAGCACCAGGTAACTCAGCCCGGCCGGCGGATTGGTCATCTGGCCGAGCAGTTCGTTATAGTCCAGGCCCAGGACCGAACTGACCGCCAGCGCAATCGCGCTGGGATCCTTGATTGTGTTCAAATCCACGCCCACTTCGTAGACGGTGCGATTACCCGCCAGCAGGTGCCCGTTGCGGTCGTAGATCTCGCCGCGCTCGGGGTAAAAAGTGCGCAGTTCGCTCGTGTAAGTCTTGCGCTGCTCCTTGAAGATGGCGGCTTCCTTGCTGGTCTGGATGCGCACCATCTGCGCAAGGATGGATAGCGCAACAAAGGCCAGCACACCGGCCAGCAGGTTCGAGCGCCACGCATATTGTCGCCTCATTGCGCATCTCCCCAGGCCCGCATGGTCTGGTCGAACCAATCCAGCAATGACTGGCTGTATTCGGGCGGGATGCTGGGCGCGCTCAAACTGGCCTGCGGCAGGGCCGAGAGGATCTCAGGCTGCGGCGCAACGTACCCCGGAACCACCAGGTATTCCACTTCCTCGGTGCTCATAGCCTTGAACCCCAACGCTTGCGCGCGCTGCGCCATCATACTGGCCGAGGTCAGCGAGGCGAGGCGCGTCTCCAGGTCCGAATTGGCCTGCCGCATGACGGACATCTGATAGGTCAGGTTCTGAATCTCGCGCCCGGCGATGGCGGCGCGGGCAGTTACATCCAGGTACAGCGCGGCCACCATCGCCAGCGAAACAACTGCCAGCAGAAAGCTCACGATCCACTGACGCTGGATGCGCCAGGGAGCCATGCGATAGGTGTCGAATAGGTTGGTGACGGTATCCAGGTTCATAACTTCTCTGCTACTCTGAGTTTGGCGCTGCGCGCCCGCGGATTGTCCCGCGTTTCTTCTTCGGAAGCCGTAAGCGGCTTGCGCGTGATGAGTTTGACAACAGCCTTGCGTTCGACCTCATACAGGCGTTCGTACGGCGGGTTGACGTGGTCCTGGCTCTGTTCGCGGAGGAAATCCTTGACGATGCGGTCCTCCAGCGAGTGGAAGGAGATCACCGCCAGCCGGCCGCCGGGCCTGAGGGCAGCCACCGCTTGCGGGAGCGTGTTCTCCACTGCGGCCAGTTCCTCGTTGACGGCGATGCGCAGGGCCTGAAAGGTGCGCGTCGCGGGGTGGATGCGGTCGCCGCGGCGGGGAGAAGCGGCCTGGATGACGGCGGCCAGCTCCCGGGTCGTGTGCAACGGCCTGGCTCGGACAATGGCCCGGGCGATCTTGCGCGAGTCGCGCTCCTCGCCGTAGCGGAAGATTAGGTCCGCCAGTTCGGACTCATCCAGCCCGTTGACCAGGTCCGCCGCGCTGGTCGGGGCCGAGGGACCAAAGCGCATGTCCAGCGGCCCATCCTGCAAAAAGGAGAATCCGCGTTCGGGCCAATCGAACTGCATGGACGATGCGCCCAGGTCGAGCACCACGCCGTCGACCGCGTCCCAGCCCAAGGCCGAGAGTTGGGCGGCGAGAGTTTCATAGGAGGCCTGGACCAGCGTCGCGCGCTCCCCGTAAGGAGCCAAGGTCTCACGGGCAAGCGCCAGCGCCTGCGGGTCCACGTCCAGCCCCAACAGACGCCCGCCCGGTGCGCAGGCCTCCAGAATGCCGCGAGCGTGACCGCCCGCGCCCAGTGTTCCATCCACGTAACGCCCCAAATCGCGGGGCTGCAATGCGTGTATAATCTCTTGATAAAGTACAGGTGTATGCGGCTGCATGGCAAATGCGCAAAGGAATCTGCGCTACGGCTTCGATGAAAGATCGAGGGTCGCAAAGCGCTGGTTGTTGGTCTCGACGTCCAACAATTGCGCCTGCTGTTCCTGCCAGGCGGCGGGAGTCCAGACCTCGAAGTAATCGCCCTGCCCTGCCACGATGGCCTCCCCCTCCAGGCTGATGACCTGGCGCAGATTGCCGGGCACAAGGATGCGCCCCACCTTGTCCACTTCCACCGGATAGGCATTTGCCAGGATCAGGCGGCGCAGCAGGCGCGCGGTGGGGTCGGCCAGGTTCATGGAATTGATGCGGCGATAGACTTCTTCGAAGTATCCCGTGGTCATCACCATGAGGCAGCGGTCGAAGCCTTGCGTGATGAAGGCGCCGCCGACCAGCAACTCACGAAAGCGCGCCGGGATCATCAGGCGGCCCTTGTCATCGAGAGTGTGCTGGTACTGACCTAAGAACATTTGTGCTAAACTTCCTTTTAATACGTGAACGCCGGGGTGACCGGCGTCCTACCACTTTCTACCACTTTTTCCCACATTATACGGTTTTCGTGGGCAAAAAGCAAGTAGTACTTTCGGTTTCTTCATTACTGTGCCATTGCGCTTTTCGGAGTGCGGATTTCAGTCCGCAATATGTGCAGGCTGAAATCTGCGCTCCATAACAATTCCCCATCAAGGTATCATGACCGACTTCCCCTTCACCCTGCTCGACTCCCCCCGTTGGACCGATTATGCCCTGCTCGATTCGGGCGATGGCCTCAAGCTTGAACGCTTCGGCAAATACACCTTTGTCCGCCCCGAGGCACAGGCCATGTGGGCCCGCGCCCTGTCCCCCGCCGAGTGGAGCAACGTTCATGCCGTCTTCCAGCCCACTGCCGAAGAAAGCGGCGGGCATTGGATCCCCAAGAAAAAGATGGAAGAGAAATGGGCGTTGAGCTATCCGCTATCGAGCGGGACAGACCTGCGCTTCTGGACCATGACCACCCCGGGCCGCCATCTGGGCGTCTTCCCCGAAGTCGCCGCTCACTGGGACTTTATGGCTGATTCCATTAAACGGGCGGGGCTCCACCCTGAGCACAGTCGCAGGGACCCCGTGAAGGTGCTCAATCTGTTTGGATACACCGGCCTGGCCTCACTGGCGGCGGCCGCGGCGGGCGCCCATGTCACCCACGTGGACGCGTCGAAGAAGTCCGTGGCCTGGGCGCGCGAGAATCAGTCCCTCTCGAAACTGGACGACAAACCCATCCGCTGGATCGTGGACGACGCGGTCAAGTACGTGGAGCGCGAGGCAAGGCGCGGTTCGAAGTACGACGGCATCATCCTCGACCCGCCCAAGTTCGGGCGCGGACCCAAGGGCGAGGTCTGGGAAGTGTACAAGTCGCTGCCGAGCCTGCTCGCAGCCTGCCGCGCCATCCTGAGTGACGATCCGCTCTTCCTGGCGGTGACGGTTTACGCCGTGCGCGCGTCCGCCATCCATGTGGCGCAGGTTGTGGACGAGATGATGTCCGATTTCAAGGGCAGCCTGGACGCGGGCGAGTTGGTCACGCGCGAGCAAAGCGCAAA
>CALLJA010000383.1 GCA_938008865.1 uncultured Anaerolineales bacterium | reverse complement strand
TCATATTTGTTCCGTCATTGCGAGGGAGCCGCGCGCGGCGACCGAAGCAATCTCAAGTAACAACTAAACACGAGATTGCTTCGTCGGCCTACGGCCTCCTCGCAATGACATTTGCCTTCCACCAATCAATAAACTCATCAAAGCCTTCCTCAACCGAGATGCGTGGATTGTATCCGAGGTCGCGGCGGGCGGCGGAGATGTCGAGCGTGGTGCTGTTGGCGATCACGCCGACGGTGTAACGCGTCAGCGGCGGCTCGGGCTGGGACGGAAGCAATCGACAGGTCACTTCCAGCAACCCCGCGAAGGCGTCCGCGATGCGGTAGGGGATGCGTCCACGCGGCGGCGGGTAGCCGAGCGCGTCGGCCACCTTGCGGACCATGTCCCACAAGACGACAGGCTCGCCGTTGGTGATATTGTATTTCTTGCCGAACGTGGACTTGGGCGAGTCGGCGCACTGCAGCAGTGCATCGACCACGTTCTCGACATAGGACAGGTCGGCGATGTTTTTCCCGTCGCCGATGACGGGCAGCCGACCTGAAGCCAGGCGCTGGATCAGCCGCGGCAGGATGGTCGTGTCGCCAGGGCCAAAGATCGCGCGCGGACGGATGGTCACGACGGGCAAGCCGTCCGCGTGGGCGCGGTCGACTTCGGCCTCGGCCAGCAGCTTGGTGCGCGCATACTCGTTGACAGGTTTTGCGGGCAGCGGGTCAGATTCTTTAACATTCAGTCGCGGCTCGTAGCGAAAGTAAATGCTGGGCGTGGACACATGCACCAGCCGCTGGACGTTCGCCTCCAGACAGCCGCGCACGATGTTGCACGTGCCCAGGACGTTGGCACGGTAAAAATCCTCGCCCCGCCCCCACGGCGAGGACAACGCCCCCGAGTGGAAAACGATGTCCTGATTTTTACATGCAGAGAGGATGGCCGCTTCATCGGCGAGGTCGGCTTGAATTACGAAGATGCCGTCCGCTTCGAGCGATGCCAGCGCGCGCGGATTGCGTCCCAGCGCGGTGACATCCCAGCCCATACCATGCAGCCGCCGCGCCAGCGCTCCGCCGAGAAAGCCTGTGGCTCCTATGATGAGGGTTTTCATACAGGCCATTATACGGGATACCTCTTCACATACGGCAAAAAACCGAACGCCCTCCTTCAAAGGAGGGCGTTCGGTTATAATACCCTTTCGGGTAGGTTCCCGTGTGCCGAAGGAGGGAATCGAACCCTCATACCCGAAGGTACACGATTTTGAGTCGTGCGCGTCTGCCTATTCCGCCACTTCGGCCAAGCGAACGCTAGTATAACTACTTCCCATGACAAGGTCAAGATGAAACTAGGAATCATAGGACTGCCACAATCTGGAAAAACCACCATCTTCAACGCCCTCACCCGCGGCAACGCCCCCACCACCGCCTCGGCGGGGCGCTTCGAAGTCCACACCGCCGTGGTGGACGTCCCCGACCCGCGCGTCACCATCCTCTCGGACATGTACAAGCCGAAGAAGACCATCTACGCCAAGGTGACCTATGCCGACATCGCGGGGCTGGAGGCGGGTTCCGCCAAAAGCGGAATCACAGGCCAGTTGCTGAATCAGCTCTCGCAGATGGAAGCCTTCATCCACGTGGTGCGCGGCTTCGACAACGACAACGTCCCGCACCCCAGCGGCACCGTGGACGCCGCCCGCGACGCCCTGGCGATGGGCGAGGAATTGCTGCTCAATGACCTGATCACGGTCGAGCGCAAACTCGAGAAGCTGGCCGAGGAACGCAAGAAAGGCGGCACCGACAAGGCTGTCAACGCGCGTCAGATCGAGTTGTTCGAGCGCCTGCACAAGACGCTGTCCGAGAACAAGCCGCTGCGCACGATGCAGTTCAATGCCGAGGAAGCACGCGAACTGGCCTCCTTCGGCCTGCTGACTCGCAAGCCGATGCTGACCGTCTTCAATCTCAGCGAGGGACAATCCGCTCCCAGCGTGGCGCTGGATCATCCGTCCATTGCGCTGCAGGGCAAGTTGGAGATGGAACTGTCCCAGTTGCCCGCCGACGATGCGGCCATGTTCATGCAGGAATACGGCATCGAGGAACTCAGCCTCAACCGTATGATCCGCCTGTCCTTCGACCTGCTGACCCTGCAAACCTTCTTCACCGTTGGCGAGGACGAGGTCCGCGCGTGGACGACCCGCCGCGGAGCCACGGCCCAGGAGTCGGCGGGAGAGATCCACACCGACCTGCAGCGTGGATTCGTTCGGGCCGAGGTGGTGGCCTACGAGGACCTGGTCAGCCTGGGGTCGATGGCGGAGGCCAAGGCCAAGGGCAAGTTCCGCCTCGAAGGCAAGGAGTACCTTGTCAAGGACGGCGACATCATGCACGTCCGATCCAGCATCTAAGCCAAATCTGGCCGCCGTCCTCGGCGGCCTTTTTCTTTAAAAACAGTCTTCCAGAACCTCCTGAAATCCCGTCCCCGCAGAGTAAAATTGGGTTCCATCTTACTTTAAGAGGAGAAAACATGGCCTATCAATTGCAGCGTTGGAGCCTGAAGGACCTGTACCCTGGATTCGATTCGCCCGAACTGGAATCGGCCTTCGACCAGATCGAAGAGCAGGTGACCTCGTTCGAGGGCGTGCGCGGAAAACTGCGCCCCGAGATGCCCGCCGACGAGTTCCTGCACGTGGTCAAGGCGCTGGAGGACACCACCCGCATCATCCACAACCTGGACGCCTTCTCGGGCCTGTCCTTTGCCGCCGACACCCAGGACCAGGCCGCACAGACCCTGCAGAGCCGCGTCCAGCAGTTCGAAGCGGACATCCAGAACCGCGTGCTGTTCTTCAGCCTGTGGTGGAAGGAAGTGGACGACGTCAACGCCCAGCGCCTGATGGACGCCTCGGGCGATTATCGGTATTTCCTCGAAGAGATGCGCCATTTCAAGCCGCACACGCTGAGCGAAGCTGAGGAGAAGGTGGTCAACATCAAGGATGTGACGGGCGCGAACGCGCTGGTTACCCTGTACGACTCGATCACCAACCGCTACACCTTCAAGTTCAAAGTGGACGGCAAGACCCAGGAGTTGACCCGCGCCCAGTTGATGAGCCGCTATTACAGCACCGATCCGAAGGAGCGCGCCAAGGCCTACCAGGAGTTGTACCGTGTGTATGGGGACGACGGCCCGATTCTCGGCCAGATGTACCAGACCCGCGTTCGCGACTGGCACAACGAGAACGTCGGCCTGCGCAAGTTTAAGACGCCCATCTCGGCCCGCAACCTGATGAACGACATCCCAGACGAGGCGGTGGATGCGCTGTTGGACGTGGCGCGCAAGAACGCCCCCGTCTTCCAGCGTTTCTTCAAACTGAAAGCCAAGCAACTCGGCGTGAAGAAGATTCGACGCTACGACATCTACGCCCCCGTGGCGGGTTCCGACAAACAATATCCCTACGAGCAAGCCGCGGACATGGTGCTCGACTCGTTCAACGCTTTCAGCCCCGAGTTCGGTGCGTTGGCCCAGCGCGTATTCGACGAGAATCATCTCGACAGCGAGATCCGCAAAGGCAAACGCGGTGGCGCGTTCTGTTGGGGAGTGCTGCCCGAGACCACGCCCTACGTGCTGGTCAACTATCAGGGCAGCGCGCGCGAGGTGGCCACGCTGGCCCACGAGCTGGGACACGCCATCCACGCCATGCTGGCCTCGCATCACAGC
>CALLJA010000382.1 GCA_938008865.1 uncultured Anaerolineales bacterium | reverse complement strand
TCGAAGTTCTGCTTGCGCAGCCAGTTGACGCCCGCGCTCTCGAACAGGCTGGGCGTGAGCAGCCCGCCCAGCGGCCCCTCGACCAGGGAAACGAAAAATTTCAGCAGTCCACCCGAAAGATAGGGCAGTTTGACGGACTTGAGATCGTAGACGTCTTTCATGGGTACCTCGATGAGATTTTTTGGAGTCAGCAAGTTCTACTTGCGGATATTCGAGAAGCCAGAAGCAGAGTTTCTGGAATCCACTTTACCAGATTCCTGGGAACAGGCGATAGCGCGTCTTTTGCATATACTCGCGGTAGCCTGTCAGTTCTTTCATCAACAGTTTTTCCTCGTCTTTGGCGCGGATCGCCAGCAGGGGAATCAGTCCGAGCGAGGGGAGGAAGGCCCAGAACGATCCCAGCGCGAGCGGGGTCGCGCTCATCAACAAGATCATCCCCAGGTACATGGGATGACGCACAAGTGCATACGGCCCCGTGCTAATGACCTTCTGTCCCTGTTCCACCTCGATGACGCGCGAGGCATAGCTGTTGGTTTGCAGGACGAGGATGTACAGGCCGTAGCCTGCGACCACGCCCAGGTCCGCCAGCAGGACCAGCCAGACGGGGACCTGCGACCAGCCGTAGCGTTTGTCGAAGCCTGGCAGGAGGAAGATGACCAGGAAATAGAGGGTCGAGGCGGCGATGATGAGTCTTTGCTCGGGGCGCGTCTCGTTCGTGCGTGTACGCCGTTCGAGCAGGGCGGGGTCGCGGCGGATGAGGTACGCCAGCGAAACGCCCATTGGAATGAAGAGCGCCGCCAGCCAGGTCCAGGCCTGCCAGTAATTGAGGGTTCCCGCAGGCCAGAAGAGACAGGCACCGATGACGACGATGCCAGATACAAATCGGGCGATGTTGATGAGGATCGGATTTATTTTTTGTGAGGCCATTCTATTCTCCTTCATCTTGGCTGAACCTCACACCTTTAAAACTTTTGCTCCGCGGATCTGGCCTTGCTTCATTTCCAGCAACGCCTGATTGGCGTCCTTCAAATCATACTCCTGAAACTCGGGTTTGATGCCCGCCTGCGCCGCCAGTTCCAGAAATTCGCGCACGTCGGCGCGGGTCACGTTGGCCACCGACTTGATCTCCTTCTCCATCCACAACTGCGACGGATAATCCAACGTGGTCAGGACCTGTTTGTCCGTCTCCTGTTTGCGGATGGCGTTGATGACCAGCCGTCCGCCAGGCTGGAGCCGCTTCAGCGCCTCCAGGTCTGGACCCCAGACGGGCGTCGTGTCGATGACCGCGTCCAACGCCTCAGGCGGGACTCCGTTAATCTCGCCCGCCCAAGCCGCTCCCAGCGACAGGGCGAATTCGCGCTCCTCTGCGTTGCGGCTGAAAACGAAGACTTTGGCATTTGGGAATTGGTAGTTGGTCATTTTCAGGACCAGGTGGTTGGAGCCGCCGAAGCCCATCAGACCCAGGGTACCTCCATCGCGCAAGTTGCTCAACCTCAGCGACCGATAACCGATGGCCCCCGCACACAGCAGCGGAGCGGCCTCCGAATCCGAGAACGCTGAGGGGATGGGATGCACAAAATCCGCGCGGACCTTCATGTACTCGGCGTAACCGCCATCCACATCTCGGCCCGTGGCCTTGAATTGCGCGCATAAATTTTCCTGCCCCGACTGGCAATACTCGCATTCTCCACACGCAGACGCGATCCACGCTACGCCCACGCGCTGACCTTTGCCTGCGCCTTCCTCGATCACGCCCACGGCCTGATGTCCCAGCACGACGGGCAGATGCGGGGGCGGCGTGCGCCCCTCGATCTCGTCCAGTTCGGTGTGACACACGCCGCAGGTCGTCAGGCGGATCAGCACCTCACCTGCGGCGGGCCTTGGCTCGGAGATGTCGGCGTAGGTCAGCGGGATCGGGTTTTTGGCCAGGGGCGCGAGTCGGCGCAGGAGCATGGCTTTCACGGTTATCTCCTAAAAAACAGACTCAAGTCCAATCTACTGCAGATTTTAGGTTGTAGGCCACGCGCCTACCCCGTCCCGAATTGACGGTCGCCCGCGTCGCCCAGGCCAGGCACGATGTAGGCGCGCTCGTTGAGATGGTCGTCGATGGCGGCCAGGTAGATGTCGATGT
>CALLJA010000381.1 GCA_938008865.1 uncultured Anaerolineales bacterium | reverse complement strand
CGCCTGGTGCTCGAAGCGGCGCGCGCGGGCTATCGCGTCCTGGTGGCGGCCAATAACCCTATCACGCGCTTTCTGGTGGAGATGGCCGCTTCCGCGCCGACGGAGGCCGAACTTAAAGCCGCGTTGGCAGACCTGGCCGCCGCGCGCAAAGGGGACGAGCGCCTCGAGACTCATCTGCAATCCCTGTATCTGACCAATTGCGAAAAATGCGGCAAGACCGTCCAGGCGGCGGCCTTCTTGTGGCGCAAGGGCGAGGACGCGCCATACGCGCGCGTCTACACCTGTCCGCATTGTGCGGATAAGGGCGAGCGCCTCGTCACGCCCGCCGACGCCGAACGCGCCCGCGAGGTGACGCGCTCGGCAGGGCTGCACCGCGCGCGCGTGCTGGAGCGCGTGGCCCCCGTCGGCGACCCGGACCGCGAGTACGCCGAGGAGGCCTTGCAGGCCTACCTGCCGCGCGCCCTGTACGCGCTGGCCACGCTTATCAACAGCCTCGACCGTCTGCCCGTTCCGCCCGAGCGCATGCGCCTGATCCTCGCGCTGGTGCTGGCCGCCTGCGACGCGGGCAACTCGCTCTGGTCGGACGAGCGTCCGCGCCCGAAACTGCTGACGGTCTCGAACCAGTTCCGCGAACACAACCTGTGGTCCGCGCTGGAGCTGGCGATCGGCCAATGGGCGGAAACAGGCTCGAAGGTCCCGTGTGAGGCCTGGCCGCGGAAACTCCCCGAGAGCGGCGGCATCTGCCTGTTCGAGGGGCGGCTCAAGGACCTGGCCGAGCAGGTCCGCAAGGAGATTCCCATCGAGGCGGTCGTGGCGGCTGTCCCGCGCCCGAACCAGGCCTTCTGGACCCTGTCCGCGCTGTGGGCGGGCTGGCTGTGGGGGCGCGAGGCCGCCGAGCCGTTCAAGGTTGGGCTGCGCCGCCGACGGTACGATTGGGCTTGGAATGCCACCGCCCTGAGCGCTGCCTTCCGTCACCTGGCTGACCTGCTGCCCGCGGGCAAGCCCATGCTGGCGTTGATGTCCGAGCCCGAGCCGTTCTTTGTGACCTCAGCCCTGACCGCCGCCGAGACTTCGGGCTTCGACCTGAACGGCATCGCCCTGCGCACGCAGCACGACCCGCTGCAGACGACTTGGACCCACAGCGACGCCGTCCGCCCGGCCTTTACTCGGGACCTCGAGCCTGTCCGCCGCGCGATGGACCAATATCTCAGCGAACGCGGCGGACCCGCGCCTTATCTGCACTTGCACACTGCCGCGTTGGCCATGTTGACGGAGGCCCACACGCTCAAAGGCGCCGACGAAGACCTCGACGATGCGCTGCGTCAGACCAACCTGCTGGTCGAATCCGCGCTGACGGGGGACGCGCGCTTCGCCCACTTCAGTGCGGGCGAGAGCGTGGACACGGGGCTGTGGGGCCTGCGCGAAGCAGACGGCGCGGTCGAATCGCTGACCGACCGCGTGGAGATGGCGACCGTCAACTTTTTGGTGAAGAATTCGCCCTGCCTGTACCTGGAGATCGAGAATGAGTTGTACACGCAGTTCCGCGGTTTGAACACGCCGTCGAAGGCCATGCTGTATCACGTGTTATATTCCTACGCCGACCGTGAGCGCGGCCTGTGGACCCTGCGCAGCGAGGACCATCCCGCTGCGCGGCGTGAAGAGTTGAAACAACTGGCGGGGCTGATCGAGATCGTGGGCGCGCGCCTCGGCTGTGGAACCCGCAAAGACGATTCGGCGTTCTTATGGGAGCGCTCGGGCGTCGTGGAATATGCCCTGTACTTGAGCGCTTCGGCGCTGGTCAGCCGTGTGCTGACGGTCAACACGCGCCCCGCCGAGAAGTGTGTGCTGGTGCTGCCCGGCGGACGCGCCGCCCTGGCGGCCTACAAGCTCAAGCGCAATCCCGCCCTGGCGGAACACATGCGCGGCTGGCGGATGTTAAAATTCAGGCTGCTGCGCGCCCTGGCCGAGATCCCGGTGCTGACGCCCCAGACCTTCGAGGA
>CALLJA010000380.1 GCA_938008865.1 uncultured Anaerolineales bacterium | reverse complement strand
CCACTGGATCCAAGCTGACTCTGGGCCAGCGACTTCAGGTTGCGCAAGATCGGGAGGTCATTCCAGAGCGGATCGTGCATGACTTCGTGATCCGTGCGACGCACTGAGGTGCTGCCTACGCCGAAGGACGTCGACTTCAGCATGTACTCCAAATACATCGGGTGTTTTTCAGGTTGGCGCAGGTCGCTCACCATGCCCACGCCGTCATTGATGAAGATACTGCAACGCATGCGGCAGGCGATGTCGAAGCCGACGAACGCAGGAGCCACCGCGTTATCCAGGGCCACTACTCCACCAATTGGCAAGCTGTACCCAGGGTGCGCGTCAGGCATGAGGGCACCCTTGACGGCCACGGGCAGGCGCAGGGCGGTGTTGATCTGGTCGTAGACCGAGGACTCCACGCGGGTCACTTCAGGCAGCCAGGTGTTCAAGGGAGCGGGCTTGTCATTGAGTCCGATTGCTTTTCGCAGAGGGTAGTGCTTCCCTAAAGCGAGCACAAGACTCGACTCGTCGTCGAACTGACGAGCCCATTGCGCGATCTCACCGAACAGCGGGTGGCCCCGATAGCCGAGATCAGTCAGGATTTTGTTTGTGTTCATGTTTCGCCCTTTTCACCAGGTAGATGACGAAAAACAGCGGCCAAAGTACGGCCAGGATCACCAGGTACAGTAGACCGATTCCCTTGAAGAACGGGGTCAGCTTCTTGAAGTTCACACGGGTAAGCATGCCCGTAAAGTTTTTCACGGCAATGACAACGTAGATTGCAACGAAGATACCCAACATGATAGCGCCGAAAGTTGCCAACATTACCTCCTCGGAACAGTAACGTGGATAGCCACGCCAGGAATTTCGTGGTCGCCTCGCCAGCTAGACAGCAGAATAGAGCGGGCGACGTGCTCTCTTTGGTTATTGAACGGGTTGTATACGACGGCTTCGTCTTCCTGGAAGCCGATCAAGGCCACCCAGTGGGTGATCTTTCCGTCACTGACGATCTCGCCCTGCTTGTTGATACCTACGGCCAAGATAACCGCGCCAGCTCCCAGCAGGTACCTGTCGAAGGAGCATTCTTCAGAACCGCACACGTCGGCGTAAGGGATTATGCGTGGCCGCAAGTTATGTCGATCGGCGAGATCAAGCATGCGGGTGGTTGTCAGGCCGCTACCACGAAGAAACCCAGCGTAAGCCTCTTCATCAACGAGGTCTACGAGCAGATCCACGGGAGCATCGCCAGACAAAGCAGCGATTGTGAGGGCCCCGCACAAGTTTCGGTGTACCCAGGGGGCGACGGGCGCCAGCTCGGGCACACTACGTAACGCGAAGTACTGCTTTGCGCTGGCACCAGGCGCAGTAAGCGCGGAGAAGTCGTGTATCACGACCTTGCTGTACAGAGCAAGTAGCTGGCCGAGTATATAGATCGAGGTTATGATAGGTTTCATTTATATAGCAGCGATTTGGTGGGAAATGTGGGGGCGCTTCGGCGCCCCCACTCACTGGTAGACTGCTTACGCTGGCGCGTTTTCGAGCACAAACTTGGCCGCGTTCTGCAGCTTGGTCTGCTCGTCATTTGCTGGCGTAAAGGGCTTTTTGGTTGACCGACTCACGCCGAGCCCTGCGAGGTAGGAGACAACACCCTTACCCAACACGGGGTCTGCGATGGCTTCGCCCAGCGTTTTGTCGCCGAACGGCAGCCCGAGTTCTTGCGGGATGACGTACCCCATTGCTCGCTTCAAGGCGTCGTCGGTGCCAGTGGCAGCGGGCTTTGCGGCAGGCTTTGCGGCGGGCTTCTCAGCAGGCGCGGCAGGTTCACTGGCGGCGGCAGGTTCAGGCAGCGGCTGTTGCGTGGTGGCCTTCTTCGGCTTGTACCCCTTCGGCAGGAACTGCGCGGGGATGCTCGGCTTTTCGAGCATCTTGGTGGACTTGCCGACCGCTTCGATCTTCACCCAGACAGCGGGGAACTCGTACAGGTAGCGGCCAATGCCCCACACCACAGCGGCGCGTTTGAACGAGTCGGAGATGCCGCCCTTCACGGGTTCCACGGCGGTGTTGTCAGCGCCGTCCCATTTGGTGATCCACTCACCGTCGATACGGAGAGAGATCCCGCAGATCACGCCTCCATTCGGGCCAGGCTTGTACTCATTGCGCCAGTTGGCGGGGCCCATCACCTCATCCAGGCGATCCATCACAGCCCTGGCATCGAGGTAGGCCAGCGCCATGCCCCTGGTTTTCTGTGCATCGGTGGAACCGACCCGCCACTCGATGTCCTCTGGCGCAAAGAACGCTTTCAAGCTCTCAAAGATTTCGTTTGTCTCCATACATGCTCCTTTTCTCACGTCTTGATTATTATAGCATAGATACTGCGTACTGTCAAGACTACGTAATGTTGATGTCACGATTTCGGATGGGCAACCGCTTCTGCAGGTCATCCCTGACCGCCTTCGGCAGCGCGGGCACGTCTGGGATCATAGGAATGGTGAGGATTTCGGAGACGTACTCCATCCCCTTTAGATCACGCACCTTCTTGACGTACTCAATCTCGAGGTAGTCCTGCTCCTGGTTCCAGTAGTAGCGTATCTCTGGCCTGTCCGCGATGTCGTGCCTGACGAAGTCCAGGGCGTCCCGTACCGAATCGTGGTTCACGACCTCATCGACGAGTCCGAGCATAGCAGGCTTCACCAGCTCCTTGAGCTTCTCACGGGCGTGCTGCTGCGCCTCCTCTGGGATGGCTGTGTTTGTCGCTGCGTCGGATAGCTCGCGGGCTTCTTCTGCTGCCTCTGGGGTCACGCGTTCAACGAGGCGCCTGGCCGTGGTCGGGTTGACGCTGATCAACTCGCCCTTGCTCCACGTGCCCACCTCACCCAGCGCCTGGTACACGGCGTAGGAGCGACCGATCAAGGCCTTGTAGGCTTCGTCAATGTCGGCACCCAGGTGCAGCATACGATCAATAGTGGCGATGCGCTGGAACACCGTGGCCCTGGCAACGTGCGCTTCTCGGCAGAACCACATGATGAACTCTTCCTGACGGTTGAACGGTTCGCCCGTGTCTGGGTTGATCAGGCCCGCATACACGGGCACGTCAATTGTTTCGTCGCCGTCTTTGACAGGAACAGTGCTGTGGATGAGTCGGTAGAGGCGAAACACGCCGCGCTCTCGCAGGATCCGTGAGACGTTGATGTCGCGTGACGCTGCCCGCATGGTCTCGAACGGGTCTCCGTCGTAGGTGGGCACGCTCGATCCGAACATATCCGCGAGTAGGATTGCCAGGTCGCGCACATCCGCTCGCAGTTCTGGGGAGATGTCGCCGCTGTCATGAAGCTGCTTGATGATCTTGCCCAGGCGGAGTTCCTTCGCGAGCTGCGCAAGCTCTTCTTCAGCGGACTGCGTAAAAGTGGTTACAATTTCCGTACTCATATATATGGCATACCTCTCGGCAAAAAAGTATCACCAGGCAGTTGTGCTGTCTGGTGAACTATCTGGGTCTGGTGGGGTGCTTACTCCGCACTTGCCTTTGTCTAAGTTTCACTGTATTATACAGCACTTGTGTACTTATGTCAAGGTTTTCGTGCGATCTTATAAGCGAGATTATACTGCTCGAATGGAACCGACTTTACGAACTCTCCCAACTTACCCTCCTCAAGCGCCAGGCGGGACTGCTTTATCCACCAGGTTTTCGGGCACAAGTTGCCCTCTACGACGACCCCGTTTTTCACGAACGACAGTCCGTGGTGCTCACCGCAAGGGCAGGTGCGGCCACTAACCTTTACAGTACACGACGCCAGCGTGCGGATGTGCTCGATGTTTTTACGCACCTCCCGAGATCGTCGCTCTTTGTGCTCCCAGTACAGGGCCTGACTGTCGGACTCGACTGCACCTTCGATGTTGGTGGCCCTGGCCAGAGCATGAACAGTTTCTGTGAGGGCGGAAACCCCGAGCAGGATCTCGCGCTGTGACTGCTGCTGCCCTACGGCGAACTCTTTCTCGTCCAGCTTGACGGTGCGGTGGATGCGGTTGACCTGGGCAGCGATCGCAGCCGTGCGTCGGTCAACATCCTGCAGGTAGGTGTAGATGTCCTGGATTGCAGTATTCGTGTTGTTGGTGGATGGATTATCTCCCACGTTGAGCTCCTTCAACGACCACTTGCGGACGGTTGCCTATGTACGCTTCACCGTAGAAGGCGCCGCTCTCATCTTCCAGGGGCTGCCATACAGTGAAAGACCCAGTGCGTCGGCTGTTCTGCAGATGGATGGCCATCTTCGACGAGCCGCTGGCGTAGCTTACGGTGAAGATGGTGCTGGCCTCGGCAGCTGCCTTCGCGCCGCCCGCTGCCGTAAGGTCTCCGACACCTACGGCTGCGTCTCGCCGTGACGTGAGTGACACCTGCGACAGTATAAAGGCAACGATACTCTTCTGCGCCACGACATCCGACATGGCTGCTACTGTACGGATCTGCTTTTCGTAATCGGACAGCTCGCGCTCGAACATATACTGCTGGATGTGATCGACTACGAAGATCTTTACTCCCGCCTCGTCAATCAGGCGAGCCCACCTGGCTTTGATGCTTTTTTCTCCCTGCACAGCTGCCCGCAGTGACCGTGTGTTTCCTTCCTTTGGGTTGGCCCCGTAGATGGCGATGGGCCAGGAACGCATGGTGTCTCGTGCGTACTCAATGGCGTCCTTTTGTGCGGAAGAGCGCGGTCGAAACCGCAGGAACTCTGGCGTGATGCCCATTTGTCGGCAGGAGGCGTCGTTGCAGACAGGGCAAAACTCCTTGTAACGATGACCCTTGCTGAGCAGGTAGCGGGTGGCCAGGTTTCCGATCATGGTGTCACGGTAGCGGCGAGGGTTCATACCGCTCTCCAGCGTGTCGATCGCCACGCCTGGCTTTACGACAGGGCGTTTTGCGAGCATGAGGTTGATGATGACGTTCACCACACCCGTGGTCTTGCGGTTCTTCTCAGCACCCTGCCACAGGATTGTCTCACCATTGACGACGTCCATGCCGTACAGTGCCTTGTCGATCGGAGGAATACCGTAGGGTACCAGGTTCTCCCTGTTGGTCTCGATGTTCCCCCAGTCATCGTCAGTAGAGTCGATCAGCGACTCCATTGTCGGGTTGTACTCAGGCGTTACATCTTCGATGTACTTGATCATCGTCTGCTCTCCAGCGGTGGAATCGTTCCGTCATTTTCTTTGGCGTCGCCCCAGTTGAAGCCGAAGGACGGGGCCGCTTCGATAGGTACGCGCAAGTTGAACTGCTCTCGGATTGAGGCCATGACCCCACCCACCTGCTGAGCGAACTCTTCTGCGCACTCATATGGCACCTCAAAGACGGCTTCGTCGTGTACCTCGGCAGTCAGCTTGGCGTCGTACCACCTGACCATCGGCATGAACTGCACAGTGGCCCACTTGAAGGCGTCTGCTGCGCTGCCCTGAATGATTGCCGAGATGGCCTGGCGCTCGGCGTGCCCCTGGGTGGAGCGGTCGTAGCTGGTCAGTTCTGGCAGGCGTCGCTTACGTCCAGCAATCGTCTTCGCGTAACCCAGCTGGCGGGCGTAGTCAACGGCGGCGCGTTTCCACGAGGAAATGCCAGGGTAGGCCTTGCCGAACCCTTCCAGCCAGCCCTTCGACTCCGCCTCACTCGGCCTGGGCTTACCACTTTTTTCGATAGTGTCGCCCAGGGTGCGGGGGCCAGAGCCGTACGAAACGGCGAAGTTCAGCGTCTTGCCCAGCCACCGCGGAACGCCGACCAGGTCGGCAGTCATCTGATGTGGATCCAGTCCCTCAAAGAAAACCTTCATCAGGCTGGGGTCTTTGGTGTAGTGTGCGATCAGGCGCAGCTCGATCTGTGAGTAGTCGATGTCGACGATGATGTCGTCACGGCTTTGCGCAGCGAACACCTTACGCATGGAGTGCGCCAGGGCACCCTTTGAGGGGATATTTTGCAGATTCGGGTCGCTGGAGTTGTGATTGACGAACCCCTGGGCCACGTATGAGTGATCCCCTTCGACCGAAATATCCCACACATCACGGACACCTGCGTACTCTACGGATTTGATCCTGCTTCCCTGATAGAACGTATCGCCGATGCAGTATCCTTCATCACCGTCTTCGAGGACAACCTTAGAAATTTCAGGTTGTTCTTCTTCATATACTCGTCCTTCTCCCTGTCCGCCTGCTTCACGTGAGCCAGCTTGTGCATCGAGCCATCCACTTCTACCAGCAGGTTCCACTGTGGCAGAAAGAAGTCGGCTACCCAGCGGCTGTTGCCGTCTTTGCGGTAGGTGTACTGCCGCTCGTGGGGTATCCCCTCCTGCAGCAGCGCCAGAGACAGCGTGATTTCCGCTTTGTTGGTTGTCCAGGCTATGTGCCTTGCGTTGCCTCGCTCCTTCTCCGAGAGTCGGCTGTAGGGCTTGCCGCTGATCCCCTGAACAAACCAGGTTAGCTTCTGGACTTCGCAAAAGGCCAGGTACAGCTTCTCGTAAAACGCCTCGGGGTTCAGCGCAGAGTTCATGGCCGCTTCCACTATCCCAGGTGCGTACTGCTCCAGCTGTTGCAGCTTCTCCACTTCCTTGCGCAGGTGCAGGTTTTGTCTGACGGTCTGGTTGCGCACCAGGCCGTACTCCACCAAGCGCTGCGAAACTGTTTGTGGTGCCAGCTGCAGGGTGTCCGCCATCCGTTGCAGTGTGTAGCCACGGCTCAGTAGATCCTGCAGCACGCTCAGAGGCACGTGCTTCTTCCTGCCCTCTCCCCGCTTGTTCCCGAGCATAGAGTTCCTGTGGTGCCCAGAGCGGATAGCTTGCATCTCCTCCTGGTAAAACTGCTTGTAGTAGGACATGCTCGTATTGAGTGCGTGCTTGCTCATTGCTGGGTACGCTGCCATGATTTCCGAGGTTGTCAGTTTCTGCTCCAGGTAAATTTTCCTGAAGTGACTCTCCTCGATTATCACTGTGCGGCACGGTTTTACTGGCACGCTTGTCCTTTGAAGGACTAACGAGGAGGGTATCCCCCACTGAGAGACGAGCGAGGGGTTGCCAGCCACGGTCTGATAAAAACTTGTGCTCAGGCGTACAGGTGATGGTGCTTCCGTTTTCGAGTGTGACATGATACATGACCCCTTTACCTTTGTAGATTTTGTCGGTCACACGACACCATTCACTGGAATGTCCTGTAACCCTATACCCTACAAACGGATTGAGGTCTCTAATGCACAATGTTCCAGCATCAGTTTCGATTTTCGTATCACCGTCGACACATGACAGGCGGCCTGTCGTCGCGCCTGTGTGGTTGAACGATCCGTGCACGCGCCCCTCCACGGGAGCCGTCTCCATGAACGACACGTACGTCGAGAGCAGCTTTTGGTACTTGCGGTACTCGCGCAGTACCTCGACGGAGCCCGACTTATCCTTCGGGGCCAGCCGCTGCATAGTCAGGTCATCCGTGGAGGGCAGGCCTGTCTTTGTCTTATCTTGGACTGGCAGCTTGAGTGTAGTGAAGAAGAAGGTGCGCAACTGGGGGCCAGAGTTCGGGTTGACGCCGTTCGTCAGTTCGTTCCAGCGAGCCAGCAGCTTATCGGCCTCCCCTTGCCACTCATTCTTCAGCTCAGCCACGGCCACCTGGTCGATGAACATCCCGTTCTCCTCCATTTCCGTGAGGGCGTCTGCGAACGGCATTTCGATTTCCCAGAAGTGCTTCTCCATTCCTTCAGAACGCAGGTCGAAGGCCAACTTTTGCCACAGTTCCAGGGTGAGTGCCGCGTCTCGAGCTGCGTAGGTGGCGATCACCTCTGGCGGGAAGTCGTAGATGCTGACGTCGTTCTTGCTGGATACCCCGCGCAGCCTCTTCATCTTCATCAAGAGGTCTCCGTAGGTGGGTAGGTTGTCGTAACCCAGGCGCGTGTACGCCAGGGACTTCAAGCCGAGCTCAAGGTTCTCATCGACCAGCCATTGCGCGACGATTGTGTCGGCGATTTTCGCAGGGTAGACGCTGTGGCGGCGTAAAAAATGCGCATCAAACTTGTAGTTGTGCCCGATAACCAGCTTGTTGGGCTGCTTCACCACGTCGGCCAGGGCCCGCAGGCCAGGTATGAGCGCTGGGCCTGCGATGTACCAGCTGAGGTCGTCACCTGGTACCGCCACGGAGAAGCCGTGCAGTTGATCCCGCGTAAAGTCGAGACCCGTGGTCTCCGTATCGACGGCGAGCAGCTCGCTGCGAGAGATAGTGTTGAAGATAGCTCCGAGCTGCTCAGGGTTGTCTATCAGCTTACCTGGAACCACCTCGACTTGCAGAGTCTCGGCGGTAATTTTCATTGTGTCTTCCATCCCCGCAAGGATTGGCTGAGTCATGCACACCTCCTAAGAAAATAAGTCCTCACGTGCGTTGATGCGGGCGAGCAGTTCATTTTCTGCCGACGTCTTGGCTGCTTCCTGGGAAATCAGGGATCGAGCAATCGCCAGAGCCACAGGCCAGTCTTTCTCACAGTGCAGCAAGGACGATCTCGTTTTGAAGCGCAACCCCTTGTCATTGAACAGCACGCCGAGCGCGGCCACGGCCAGGTCGTAATCATATTCAGCGGCCTGCAGCAGGCGCTCCGCCACGGCCAGCTCACGGTTGTACGCAGGGGTTTTCTTCGAGACCCTGAAAGGAACGACTACGCCTCTCTGTGCGCTGAGCTGGGCGGATACGAGCTCCTCAAACCTACGAAACAGCGCAGCGTTCGGACTGCCGATGTCTGCCCTGTAATACACACCCTCCCTTAGCTGGAGCTCAGTGTTGCAAACTGGGCACCGACCATTTTTACGTTGCATAAAAGCGCTCTTACAAGCGGGACACTTATTCATAGCAGCGATTCCTCCAAATAAAAACTGGGCCACGTGGCAGCCCAGTATCTGAGTCGGCTAAGCCTGGGCTTGTTTGCGAAGCTCCTCCCATGTGGCGTCCTTGCGGAGTTCGTCTGTCAAGATGCCGTCATGCGCCATTTGGTTGAACAAGGCCAGGCGCAGATAGTCGCTGACGATTATTCCGTGGATGCCAGCCCCAGCATCGAGCGCGTTACGTACACCCACGGTCACCAGGCAGCGCACAGAGGTACCGACTTTATCGGCCAGCTGCTTGGGTGGGCGTCCAGGGACACTGTATTCTCGCTGAATCCGTTTACGTGGCATGATGGCTTCTCCTATGGTTATCGTAGCATGCTTACTAAAAAAGGTCAATACTGCGGGGTGAAGCGAGCGAGCATAGCCAGGGTGTCTTCCCGAGCCCCCAGATAACTCATAACTTTTGCCAAGTACGGCAGTACTGTTTGGCGGTGGCGAGGTTGCGCTGCACTGGCACCGCGCCAGGCTGCCGCGAGGATGTCCGCCAGTGCGGACAGGTGCCCAGTCTCTGCGTATGCCTGCGCTGCCCGCACCATATCACCGTACGGGGCGGCCATGTTTGGGAGATCCATGATACGCGCTGCGGCCATATCGCGCAGGGTGACCAGGATGCGCTTGTCCCAGGTGATCCCGTTGAGGATGGCGACCATTGCCTGCTCGGGGTCTTTCGTCCCCTTGCACAGGCCCGTGGCCATGCGCACAGTTGAGGACATCCCAAAAGTTTCCAGGGCCCAGGCGTCGCCTTCTTTCCGCTGCTGTGCTTTCTTGGAAGAGCCTGCCAGCCAGGTGTCTTCTGGTTCCGCTGCAAGGATAGCGCCGCCGTCGACCACCAATGGAGTGCGGTGTGCCTTGCGGTTGATCGGGATGGGCGGGGTCATGCGTACGAACATCGGGAGAATGCCACCACTCGAGCCACTGCCAGAGGACAGGTAGAAAGAAAACGACTTGCGTCGACCGCAGCCGCGCACAGGCTGAACCAGCTTAGAGATTGTCGGCTTCATCCTGCTCCTCCTCCCCTTCCTCATCATCGGCGTACTCGATCGTCACGTACTTGATGCCGTCCCCATACTTCGCGTAAACTTCCTCGGGAACTTCCTCACCTTCGGGTACCGTATACTGCACAGCGTCCAAATAGCACCACCCGAACACCGCAGCCTGCCACTGGATCCCGAACTCGCGCTCGATCTCGCGCCGCTTGGAGTGGCCCTGCAGGCTGAACGTCACCTGCATGATGCTTTCTGGGATGGGGTCGCCAGGGGTCAGCGGAAGGGCTGGGTTCCAGGGCTTGAGCAGGTCATTCGCAGGTGGGCGCCACCCGTACAGGAGCGTCACCAGCTCAGCAAAGGTCTTCCCTTCGGCGGTAACGACGGGGATAACCTCGGGGTACCAGAGGAACATGCGGGAGACGCCAGGCACGATGCCGTTCGGGATGGCGCTTGAGGGAATGCGTTTCGACACGCCCCACATTTCCGCCTCGTCAACAAACTGCTGGAGGGTCTTGTAGTACTCCAGCCCGACCATCATCATCAAATCGGTTGCTTCGCTCACATCCGCTCCCATCATGCACTCCTTATTTATTGATACGATAATTATAGCATAGAAACTCCGTACCGTCAAGGGTAGGGCGCCAGTTTCCGTGCTATAAGATCGAGGCGGCTAGAAGGGAATAAGGTCGTCTTCAGTCTCGGCCACTTCGTTCAGCACGCGGGCCACTTCCTGCGGCCTGACGGTGCGGTTTTCCCAACAGTGTTTGCGGATGGCTTCGGAGAACGGTCGCAGGGCACGCTTTCCGTACTCGGTGGCCTTGTTGTTGCAGTTCTGCGGGCCACGAACTTGTGCAATGGTGCCGTCATTTCTCACCTCCGCCGTAGCCAGGTCACCCTGGTAGTCAATATGGAACAGGTAACATTGCCCCATAACGGCAGACTCCGCGTAACCAGCGACACAGTGGCCCATCAGTTCACCTTCTTGCACAACCTGGGCAACGGTGCTCAGCAGGCTGATATTCTCAGGCTTCGGTAGAGCCACGGGAGGTTTTGCCGTGGGAGTGTCCTTACCGAGGCGTACGATTACCTCGTTGTTTTGTGCCGCGAGTCCGTTGCGGTGGTAGTCAAGTGATTTGTCGGCCAGGCCTACGAGGGTGCCTTCCCCGAGGTATTCGTCAGGCGCATCGAAGATAAAGCGAACGGCATCGTATATGTTTCGCGGTTTACGGAAGTCATCCGCCATGTGCAGGTACCTCCACACACGGCGAACAGCCCGCCTGATCTGATCGTCTGATGAGCGCAGTACCGTACTGAGGCGGTGTGCCCTGACGTCGTCGCTCGCCGTCGTCATTTCCCCAACCTGCAAGGCTGCGAGCATCTGCAAGCGTGAGTAGATCGGCGCTTCCAGGTGGATTTTAGGCAGGTACCGTAGCTTAGACAGGGGCACGCCATTCGGCAGGTTCATCAGTGTGCGGGTAAGGCTGGTGTACGCCTTGCCCGTATCTGAAAACAGATCCATCCAGTTGGGCAGGCACTCTGCCAGATACTCCGCCACGGACAGGTATCTGTAGTTTCTCCAGTAACCCACTTCATGCGGGCCATCAGCTATGGTGGCAAACGTAGGGTAGTTCTCCATTGCTGCGACAGCGGCTTTGTACCGCATGATGTCCTGCACCAGGTATGTGTTCTCATAGAAGGCATCCAGGCGCAGGAAATCAGAGGTGTACCCTCGGTTGCCTCCCACTGCAGCAAAGACGCGTCGCTGCACTGCTGTGATTGCTGGATCTGCGTTCGCCACCATGTCCAGCCAGTGCTTGTGCAGGAACATATTCACGTGGTCGCGGATGTTCTGGCGTACCCACTTGCCCATGCCTCTCGGCATCTTCTTATCCTGCTGGGGGGTTTGCCAAGTCCAGTAGAACGTATCCGAGATATGCCCGAGGATGCTTTTGTATGCGTAAAACTGGTAGTTGTACTTGTGCTGCTCGAACGACCCCTCACCTTCGTGCGTAGAGAGGAGCAGACCGTACTTGTCCGCCGACAGTGAAACTGAGGCAGACTCCTCTGTTACAGGGTCTGTCCTGCGCAAGGTGACCACGCCGTCATCAAAAGTGCGCTCGTACACACGTCCCATGCTACTTCTCCTTGATGGCCTCAAGAGCGTCGTTCATTGCTGCGATGATCCGTTCGATCCGTTCAACCGCTTCGCTGCGTGCACTGTCCGTAGACGGATCCCACCCGTAACCAACGGCCACGGCAGACAGCTCCATCTCCTTCAGCACGCCCAGCATGGTGTCGTCGTACGGATCCGCCTGATCGGAGTCATCCTCCGTGTCCTTGAACTCGAGCACGTGCCCCGCGTTCTCGAAGCCCTCGGTCGCGCCGCCGCGGTTCTCCACTGCTGTCTCTCGACGCTGGTCAGCACGGACGAGAGCAGCCACCTTGCGCACTGTCTTCTCGGCGATGGCCGCGTCGATCAGTCGTTCCTGATCCTCCCAGGGCAGCGGCAGCAGGGGCTCGACAGCCGATGAAGAGATCCTGCCAGCAACGATGGCCTCCTGCACTTTCGGGTGGGCCTTCAAGGTTGACAGGGCCAGCGACAGGCTGGTCTCCGAGATATTGAACCAGGCTGCTACAGCCACGCGAGTCCACCCAGCGTCGATCAGTTCCTGGTAACCACGGGCCACGCTCAGGTAGTCAAGGTTCTGCCGCATGTTGTTGATGATCACCTGCTGGGCTCTGGCCACGGCAGGATCAGACGGAACATCGACCTCGGCGCACGGCACGGAGGTCAGACCAACTGCAACGGCGGCAGCCAGGCGGCGGTGACCGTCCTTCACCACCCACTGATCACCCAGGCGGTATACGCTCAGCGGGGTCAGGATCCCCATCTGCTTGATGGATTGCACGAAGTCGCTGTCCAGTTCGATCTTGCTGCGAACATTACCGAGACTGTGAAGTTCTGAGGTTTTGATTTCCATTTTGTACTCCCTTATTGTTGGTACAATTATTATAGCATACTTACTCTAAAGCGTCAAGGTTTCCGCGTGGAAAATTCGTTATACCCATCGGAGAAGTCTTCTGGATCGGCGGTGTACACGTAGTGTGAGGGCGGTAGGAACTTGCAGGCCACCACCAGCAGGCCTTCCAGCTCCCCCTCTGGCTCTGCCTCGGTCGGAGGCACGAACACGGCCACGGGGGGTTGCTTGAATTTGTTTCGGTACCTGGCAACGGGGGCGGCAAGGCGCGTGGCCAGGGGTGTTTTCTTTTTGGCGTCTTCGTCAAACCAGAGCATGTGAACTGACTTACTCATATCACCTCCAAATAACAATAGAGGGGGGTATCAACCCCCCTTTTTGTCTTCGCTGATGCCGCCGTTAGGTGTCGTGCTGCTTTGAGAGCATGTTGACGCTGGCCTCGAACAAGACGCGAGTGGCCATCATCCTGTCGTCTGCGTCCATACCTTCGGTGGAGACGATGTGGCGGGCGTCGTTCATGACGGTCTCCTGCATATCATCCTTCATGTCGATGTAGCGGTTGACTTCGTCGATGATGTTGCTCAGGATGTTCTCCAGCACAACCTCGTGGTCTCGCCAGCGTTCTGCGTTCGCAGGGGTTGTGTACTTGCGCAGGGTCTCGTCTTCTCGCAGCATGCGGTTGAACTCATGCACGTAGACGTACATCTGGATCACACTGCTCACGCTGCGCAACAACTCGTTGATTGGGTTTTCGTCCATGATTATCCTTTAGGGTGTAGCTGGGTACATGATTTTTCCGTGGGTACTTGCGGCTACTTGGTCGGCTGACCAGACCTCGACAGGTATCCCACGATACAGGGTTGCTGCTGCCTCTGAGGCGCAGGCGTCGCTTTCAAACGCGTCCCCCAGCACTAGCAGGGTCTCAAATGCGAGCGGTAACACGAGGTAGTACACTAATCGTCCTCCGTTTCCGTAAGCATGTCCATGATTGTGTCACCGTAGGGGCTCACCCACTCAAAGGATTTTCCCCTTGACGTGACGATCTTCAGGCCCCAGTACAGGGGGCGGTCGTCGTCCCGCAGCAGCGAGTCCTCGATCATTTCCTTTATGACGCAGACAGCTGCTTCAGGCGACGCGACTTCGATGGCCAGGTGGGCTGGTTTGTCCACCGCTGCCTCATAGACGTACAGCTTTGTGGCAGACACGGCTACTCCTCGTACGCGCTGAGGTCTGTGGCCAGGGTGATGTCCGTCTCCTCATGCTTGAGTACGAAGTCGGGCAGGCGCTTGGCCTTGTCCAGGCTCTTGAGGTGGTCGTGCAGCACCTTCTCGTCGATGCTGGTGACGAGTGCGCCAGGCAGGTTGGCCTTGCACCACTCAATGGCCACGTCGGTCGAGTACGCGTACGTGGTCACCTTGCGTGGCTTCACGCCAGCTGGCAAGTCGGCGCATGGAGTGGCCACCAGTGTAGCCCGCCAGTGGTTCTTGATGCGGGCGGTCAGCGTGGTCACAGCTTCTTTGAGGTTCTTCCTCGACTCAATCAAGGAGGCGATGTACGGGCGGGAGTTGAACTTCTCCTGGAGGTTCTTCAACCGTAAGGAAACATCCGCCTCGTTTTTGCGGGCCTGCGCCAGTGCCCGAAGGTCGAACACAGCGTCGTCGATGGACGCCTGATCAGCTTTGACAAGGTTCTCAATTTCGTAGTCCATGTTTACTCCTCTGCGTATCGCACCCAGCCACGCAACAGGACTGGGTCTATTGAAACTTCAATTGCTTTGGCGCCGTTTCGTAGGGCCTCCGCGGCCTCTGCTGTGGTCGCCGCCTTCGTTGAGAGCGTGACGACCCCGTTGATGATGATGCGCGTCACCCAGCCTCCCCTGGTTTTACTGAGCACACAGAACTTCCCTCTTTGCTCCAGAAACCAGCGAAATGGTATATAGTTGGTCGGTATGTCCAGACCACTGTCTTCACACGCAACGAGGAGAGCAGCGTTCTTGCTGGCCTTGCTGCGCCACAGGCTAAGCATCTTGCACCAGTATGACTACCTGGGTTGGATCCCACCGTTCAGGTGGGAATGTTATGACCCCGCCAAGACGGTACCACAGGGTGAGCTCCATACCCCGCTCATACCCCCATCGTTGTGGGTATGTCATCCTGGAGAACTCGTCAGCGGTGGCCTGCCTACGTTCGCACGCCTTTGGGTTATGTTTCAGCTCCACAAGTAATCTCCTTACTTATTGTCTGTCTTATGTACGTAAGGTTATTATAGCATACTTACTCTGTGCTGTCAACCTCTTCACCCCGTTTGCGTGGCCTGGCCACGATGAGCTCGTGCGGGTAGAAGATGACAGACTTACTCAGATTCGTCAGGCGCACTCGCACAGTGTACTTTCCAACGGCCTCCACGAAGCCTGGCTGGCAGTCATAAACAGACATAGGCCCGTCACCTGGCGTCACGACGGAGACGAAATCCCCGTCACGGATCGGAAAATTGTTGAAGTCCAGTATTATCATGGGAGCCTCACTTTTGTTTCCAGAACGGATACCTGCCCTCGACCATCTCAAGAAGGGTCACCCACTCGCACCACACAGACCCCTTCAAAGTGGGGAATAGCGGGAAGGGAGTGCGTTCGAGGCCGTACCACTTCTCTGTCCAGAAGCGCTCCTCGTGGGCCAGCACCGTGGACGGTTCCGTGCAGACTACGTTGGCCTCGGCTTTCCAGATTTGTAGGGTCGATGTGGGGTTGGCGATCAGCTCACCCCCTGCGCGGTACTCCCTGGCGTTATCCAATGTATCGAAGGCGTACAAATAAGAGCCTGGTAAAACAGAACGGACAGCCGTTTTTGGGAAGTACTGAACGCGCATGTCCGTCTGAGTAAGCGTAGAGTAGTACTCGTGCGTTCCTGTCTTAGGGTTAGGGATGCAGACTACTACTTTATAGACGATCTCACGGGTCAAAGTCACTCCTTTCGGCTGCCCAGAATAGCGCGGCGATCACAACGTCTGGGGCAGGCACTTCTTGCCAGTCCCTCCAGATGAGGCCCAGCTCATGTCGGGTACACACCAGTTTCGGGTAGATGTCTTGTAGGTTTCTACTCATGGTACACCTCTGAGTACAGTGTACCACAAGTAGAACGCTTGTCCAGTCTAAACTTAGACTACAACGTGAATAGCCAGCTTTCCCAGCAAGATAACCATGATGGTTCCAAAGATGGTCTGGTAGATGTGCAGGCTCACGCCGTTGCTCTCATCAGTTCTCAGCACCAAGATGCGCTCCTCTCCAGGAAGAGGCACCACCAGGCGCGGCATCCGTCGAAACGCAATCAGACGCTTCCCATTCGATCCTTGTTTTTCGCTCAAATGTCTCCTCCGTCCAGAGTACTGCTCGATCTGACTTATCCCTGCTCGCCTCCCAGTATGCTCGTATTGCTTGCGGCAGGTTCCAAAGTATGGTTGGCGGTGTCACTTTATGTGAGTCGCCAGTGGTCTTTTGCGATCAGCACAGCGCCCAGAGCCACCAGTGCTTCGGCGTCGACGTACGAAAGCACCAGCATGCGCGATGTGCCGTCGTCGCGCATGACATCCACGACTGGGGGATGCCCCTCGCCCAGGTCGACGTACACATTTGACAGATCAGTGACAAGCTCCTCTCGGCTGTCCGCATACACAGCCGTGCGGGGATCCCACTCCAGCACCTTCAGCGAGCGGTCGCATTCATCCGTGCAGATACAACGCGCTTCCAGAAGAATCTCTAGCACTAGAAGTCCTCCTCGGTGATCTCGGTGGCGCCCAGGAACAGCAGGGCGGTGGCTTCGTTGAAGGTGACAAGCAGCGTATTGGCGATACCAGAGGCGCTCTCAGGCATGGAGACGTAGGACTCTTCATCCTCGTTGTAGCGTTCGACCAGCACGTTGCTCAGCTCAGCGGCCTGGTCGAGGCCGTTGCCGTGGTACAGGGCTTCTCTGGGATAGCCCTCAAGGATGGTCAGCGTGCGCACGCACTGAGGGTCGCCGCACTTGCACTCGATTTGCAACAGCATTATGTCTGGGTTCACGGGTTTCTCCTTAGTTGAACGGGTCGAGGACGGTGGCGCCGAGGGCAACCAGCTCTTCGATGACGCTTTCTTTGGCGACGATGCTGCCGAATCCTGGGAAAGCGGCGGTGCCCAAGTCCGCTTGCGTGAGAGGAAAGGTCACGATCAGATCGTCGATGCCTGCCTTATGGAGCGTCGCACCATTTTTATCTGCCAGTGTGACCTGGTTGGTGACCGCGTTGTAGTACAGGCTCTTGCCGCAGCCTCGTCGGTCGTTATCACCGCACTCGCACCAATACAGGGCGTCGAACTTCTTGAGTTCCGCCTGGTTATGCTGCTCGTAGAAGTCCACCAGAGCGTGGATAACCTCAGCGTCCGCTGAAGAGAACACGATACCGATCTCGCCCGTCATGCTCACCCAGCACGCCTTCTTGATAGAGTTTAGCTTCTGCATGTCCATCTATACTACTCCTGTTCTACGGAAAGATGACGGCCACTGCCTCGTCGATGTCCTGTTGCAAGTCACGCCAGGTGCCGTCGACACGCTGGTACACCCTTTGGGAGCAGTCCGTTCCGAAGTACCACACCGTAACGTAGTATGCTTCGAGGGCCCAGCACACGCATTCGATGAAGTCGCCTGCGGACAGGTCATCCAGGGTGCCTTCGTGTGGGGTGATCCCATCCGTCGCTTCGCGAACCAGGTTGGCCAGGCCCATGAGTTTGTCTGAGCTGATGTGCTCACCCGACACGTACACGTCCTTGAGGTCGTTTGAGTGCTGATGTGATACACGCACCTCAGCCTGGATATGCTCCACGAGACTATTCTGTTGGTTGTCTGAGAAGCCAGCTTCAATGAGGACACTCTTACCTGGCATGTTTGTGTTCACATACACGATTGCTTTGGTAGTAGCATTGCCTGACTTATGTGTATCCACCGCTCCTCCTACCGATTTACGCGCCACGGCGTATTCCAGTGAGTGATCTTCTCTGCAATAATGCTGTCCACGCTCGGCACCATCAGGTCTAAATCATCGTACTTTGCGAACGTGGTAGCAGCCCAGCTAGTGGCAGACACACCCACAGCAGGCACAGCCAACCACACATTCTTGATGCCGATCACCTGGTACACCCTCTTCAGGTACTCACCGAAGCTGTGATTGCAGCCGCCGTATTTATTGGTACGCTTGACCAGACCGACCCCGATCTTGTGCAGCTGCTTAGAGAACCGTATGGCGGCTGGCAAGTCAACGATACAAGTGGGGCGAAAACCTACCTCGAAGGCGTACGGGTAGCCGAAGCTGGTGTCCATTTGGCAACTGATTTCCAAGTCAGCCAGCGGGGTCTCGAAGGACATGGCGCGGGTCAGCAGACCGCGCTCGCTCAGCACCATCACAGTTCCGCGCACGTGCACAAAGGTGGGGTCTTCGTCCTGCAAAAACCGCACAACACCGATCGGATTACTCATAGTGATCCTCCCGACAACTTTCGCAGTATCCTTCCTCGTAGCCTGGGAGCACGGGCTCCTCATCGTGAGCAACGAGGTCGCCACACTCAAACCACCAGCCGCACCCCTGGCACTGTTCGACGTTGATACCTGGGTCTCCCAGGCGGCTCTCCACCTCGTCAATTGCATCGTCAGTGACTTCGATGTCGAGCTCTATCAGGGCCTGCTCGATGTCGCTACAAGTGTCCACCAAGCGGTCAGCGATCCGCCACATATCCTGCATGGAAATCGTCACAGTACCTCCTAATAGGTGGCTGCGAACAGCACAGCGGGATGCAGGATAAATAGCTGCTGCTCTGGCGTGAACTCCTCGGGCCGCTCGTCGCAGAGAACAAACACACGGGACATACCATCCAGCGCCTGCACCATGAAGATGCTCTGACCCTCAGCCAACGGAAACGCCGTTGGATCCAGCTCTGGGTATTGTAGGGTATCGAACTCGTACACGATATGCAGATCAGGGATGGAAATCACGACAGCACCGCCTTTTCGATCTCATCCTGGGCCAGGAAGTCCAGCTGGGCCTCCGTGAGGCGCAAGGTACCCAGGCAGACCACCGTCACCGTCACCTTGTGGTCAGTCACAAATGGCGGCATTGCGAAGTACTGATCTTGCGCCAGCGGAAACCCGAACACAGGGAAGGCTGGATTGCGCAAAACATCAACGACATACGTGATACGCTGGATTACCTGGGGCATCTGTCCTCCTTCACAGGTACATTTGGCCATGCGTCCTCCGACCCAACGTGCTGAACGAACCAGTGGATCACTATGCAGGCGTACTAGCTTCTTCCGCCATCGTGATCGAATACTCCTTGACAAACGGCAGCCGCAGGTACTCCAGGAACTTAGAGGTGAGCCACGACTCGCACTCATCACGGCAGAAAGACACCTTTACATTGCCGTACCCCGCACCGTCGAGAGCATACCTGCCGTCCCGCAAGAGAAAATCTGGCATGTGCACATCCTCATTCGCCAGGGACACCGTAATAGACACCTTGTAGCTTCTAGGCATCGGCAACCTCCTCCAATGAGTTGAACAGAACAACCGAGCGGCCCCCAGGAACGTACTTCCCTGGTAGATAAGTAATCGTCACCTGCTCGCCTGGTAATGCGTCATAGAACAGAGAGAGGGTATAGTAGAAGAAGAAGTCGTTACACATAGAATCACCTGTGGGGAGCACTTGCGAAGGAAGGACGGAGTATTCTTTGGGCAGGGGGTCTCCAAAAGAGAGAGAATAAGTGCAGAGGGGGGATATGAGTGTGGAAACGAAAAGGGCTGAAAAGGGGGTAAAAAGGGCTATTCGGGAGGGGGAGGAAGGTTTAGGGTGGGACGGGGGGAGGGCTGCGAAGAGGGGTGAGGGGGCAAAAATACCCCCCTCTAAGCTCTCTTTCCACACTTTTTCACCCGTTCGAGGCGTCGCGGCAATATATCCCAAAACCCTACATGGCGTTTACAAAATAAACCAGGATCGCTATCAGTCCCCCGCCCAGGGCGCAGCTCACGGCCACTACGATGATGACTCCCACGGCGCTGGCTGCCGTCAGAATGAGGGAGAACAGCATCCCGCCGACGAACATAGCTGCGTGGAGCACTGCGGCGAAGATTTGCAGAACGGCGAGAAACAGGTTAGAAACGGCGAGTTTCAGCATAAAGTCTCCTCAAACCGTACGAAACTATTTGAAAAGGAAGTACTTCTTTCCAGGCTCGATTACGAGCTCTTCGTCCAGCCAGGTGATGGGTGTTCCGTACAGGTTGGGTCGGTGTAGCCAGGCCCACAGGGATGGCATGTCTTCGCGTGGGTAGGGCATGGTGAAGATGCGCCCATCGGACAGCCAGGCGGTGAGCAGCAGCATCGTGTCGTCGACTGCATAGTCCTGCACACTCACGTGGGTGACCACCTGGGAGTACTCATGGAGCCATGACAGTCCGCGCACCTTCTTGGTGATCCCGTTAGCCAGGCGCACCTGGCCGCTGGTGGGGAGTACCTGGGCCCCCTTCGTGTTCTTGGGTCTCATTTGGTTATCCTTTCCGAAGTACAGGACGATGACGCTCAGCACCAGGATGAAGGCCAGTACCAGGGCGATGACGGTCAGTGCGATCATCAGTGCGTATTCGAAGGCGGTCTCGGCCAGCTTGCTTTCCGCTGTCAGGAAGTAGGCCTCCACAATCAGCACGACTGACATAAACAGGCGGATGGTGGCGGTTCCTTTGCTCATACTACAAACGCTCCTACACTCATGACGTCGTACGTCTGGCGAGACTGGATCGGGTCGATGGACACGATCTTGTGCCCACTGAAGAGCGGCTCCTTCTCAGCCATGAGCTTGATCACGGCGTCGGTATCTTTGGCGCGGATGACGCTTGCCCAGCACACGCCGTTCGGGCTTTTGGTGATGACCAGGAACTTTCGCTTCATCGTGTCCTCCTACCCATACAAGAACGATCTGGTTGCACCGCAGTAGCCGCAGTGCGTATGT
>CALLJA010000379.1 GCA_938008865.1 uncultured Anaerolineales bacterium | reverse complement strand
GTCTTCTCCAGCACGCGGCGGCCCGTCTCGACGATCTGCTTGAGCGGGTCCTGCAAGGCTTCGACGATCTCGCCCGTCGTCAGCGTGACGGGGCGCGGCAGGCCTGTCACCTGGTCCTGGCCCTGGACCTCCATGCTGTTTTCCGTGTCCTGCGGCACCGCCGCCCCGATGCGGACCTTGAGCTGTTCCGCCGTGGCGGGGCCGACGATCACGCCGTACTTGCGGCGCACGTAGTTGATGATGGCCTCGTCCAGTTCCATGCCGCCCAGGCGCAGCGTCTCGGCCGAAACAATACCATACATGGCCATCACAGCCGCCTCGGTGCATCCGCCGCCCAGGCAGATGACCATATTGCCCGAGGGTGAATTGATCGGCAGGTCGATGCCCAACGCGGCCGCCAGCGGCTGCTGGATCAGGTGCGCCTCGCGGCTGCCCGCCTCCAGCACGGCCTCGTACACCGCGCGGCGCTCCACACTGGTCACGCCGTTGGGGACGGTGATCATCACGCGCGGGCGGATGAAACGCATCGAACCGCTGGCGTGGTGCAGCAGCCATTGCAGCATCATCTCGGTGATCTCGTAATCGGCCACAACCCCGCTCTTGAGCGGGCGGGCCACCTCGATGCTGTCGGGCACGCGGCCAAACATATCGCGCGCTTCCTGGCCCACGGCGACCATCTTCTTTTCGTCCACGTCGATGGCCACGATGGTCGGCTCTTGCATCACGACCTGCGGACCATCAGCCAGGCGGGTGAACATGGTACCCAGGTCGATACCCAGGTCTTTCGAAAAAACGGCCAATTTTTCCTACGATTCGGAGTAAGGGGAGCGTCCGCTCTTGCGGTAACGGCGGGCAACGTCCAGGCGCAGGTTCGAGCGGCGCAGGGCCGCTTCCATGGCGAGGTAGGCATCGCCGTCGGCGGGGACGCCCTTGGCGAGCGCCTCTTCGGCGCGCTTGCGGGCGGCTTCGGCGCGGGTCACGTCGATCTCTTCGACGTTCTCCGCGGCATCCGCCAGGATGGTGACGATCTCAGGCTGGACCTCGGCCACCCCGCCCGCCACGGCAAAGACATCTTCCTTGCCGCCGCGGCGGACCTTGATCACGCCGTACTTGAGCGTGGTCAGGACGGGCGCATGCTTGGGCAGGATGCCCATCTCGCCGCCCGAGCCAGGCAGCACGACAATGTCCACGTCCCCCGTGAACACGGTGCGGTCTTGCGAGACGATTTCACAACGGATTGTCATTGTCACATCCATGTCACTGCAAGTCCTGGTGCGCGAAGCAATCTCATGAGATTGCTTCGCGCCATACGCTCGCAATGACGATAAGGCTACGCGCCGCGGGCGAGTTTTTCGGCCTTTTCACGGACGTCGGCGATGGTGCCCGCCATCATGAAGGCCTGTTCGGGCAGGTCGTCGCATTTTCCGTCGAGGATCTCGCGGAAGCCCGTGACGGTATCCTTGATGGACACATAACGGCCCGCGATGCCCGTGAATTTCTCGGCCACATAGAACGGCTGCGAGAAGAAGCGCTCGATCTTGCGGGCGCGCGACACGACCAGCTTGTCATCCTCGGAGAGTTCGTCGATGCCGAGGATGGCGATGATGTCCTGCAAGTCCTTATAGCGCTGGAGCACGCGCTGCACCTCGCGGGCCGTGCGGTAATGTTCCTCACCCACGATGTTCGGGTCGAGAATACGCGAGGTCGAGGCCAGCGGGTCCACGGCGGGGTAAATGCCCTTTTCCACGATGGAGCGTTCGAGCGCGATGGTCGCATCCAGATGGGTGAAGGTCGCCACAGGCGCGGGGTCGGAATAGTCGTCGGCGGGCACGTACACGGCCTGCATGGACGTGATCGAGCCCGTGCGGGTGGAGGTGATGCGCTCCTGGAGTTCGCCCATCTCGGTCGCCAGGGTCGGCTGGTAGCCCACCGCGGACGGCATACGCCCGAGCAGCGCCGACACTTCCGAGCCAGACATGGAGAAGCGGAAGATGTTGTCGATGAAGAGCAGCACGTCCTTGCCCTGGTCGCGGAAGTATTCCGCCATCGAGAGCGCAGAGAGGGCCACACGCAGGCGCACGCCGGAAGGCTCGTTCATCTGGCCGTAGACCATGACGGTGTCCTTCATAACGCCCGATTCGATCATTTCGCGGTACAGGCCCGTGCCCTCGCGGGTGCGTTCGCCCACGCCCGCAAAGACCGAGTTACCTTCGTGAACGGAAGCCACCGAGCGGATCAGCTCCATGATGATGACGGTCTTGCCGGTGCCCGCGCCGCCGAAGATGCCTGTCTTGCCGCCTTTGGTGAAGGGCGCGATCAGGTCGATGACCTTGACGCCCGTCTCGAACACATCCACCTTGGTGGATTGCTCGGAGAAGGGCGGCGCAGCGCGGTGGATGGGATAGCGCATGGAGGCGCTGACCTCGCCCTTGCGGTCCACGGGCTGGCCGAGCACGTTGAAGATGCGCCCGAGTGTGGCGGGACCGACGGGGACCAGGATGGGCGCACCCGTGGCGCGCGCGGCGTACCCGCGCTGCAGGCCATCGGTCGAGTCCATCGACACGGTACGGACCCAGTTATCGCCCAGATGCTTCTGTACTTCGAGCACAAGCGGCTCCTGCCCGGGGCGTTCCACTTCGATGGCCTCGTAGAGTTCGGGGATGGCGCCCGCGGGGAATTCGACGTCCACCACGCCACCCAGCACTTGCACAACACGGCCGGTTGAGTTTGCCATGATTACCTCCAGTTATTTCGCGGCGAGCGCTTCGGCGCCGCCCACAATGTCTAAGATGTCGTTGGTGATCGCCTGCTGGCGCACCTTGTTGTAAGCCAGTTGCAGCGCGCCGACCAATTCCTTGGCGTTATCGGTGGCGTTGCGCATGGCAACCATGCGCGCGGCATGTTCGCTGGCCTGCGATTCGAGCACGGCCTGGTAGACCTGCAAGGCTGTGAAACGCGGGATGATCTGGTCGAGAATCTCGCGCTGGTCGGGTTCGTACTCGTAGGCTGCGGTGGGACCGCTGTGGGTCACATCCATCACCAGGCCCTCGGTGCTGCCCACTTCCAGCGGCAGGAGTTTCTTCATGGTGGTAACCTGCCGTCCCATGTTGATGAAATCGGTATAGATGAGATAGACCTCATCCACCTCGCCCTTCAGGAACTCATCCACGGCCAGGCGGCCCACCGCGGAGACATCCGCAAAGGAGGGCGCGGCGGGCAGGTTGCTAAAGTCGGCAATGACCTGTTTGCGGCGGCGCATGAGCAGGTCGCGGCCCTTGCGTCCCACGGCGATGTACTTGACGGGCAACCGGTACTGGTCGAAGTGCTGGGCCACGTAACGGATGACGTTGGTGTTATACGCGCCCGCCAGGCCGCGGTCCCCCGTCAACACGATGACCAGCGAGGTCTTCGGCTCGGGGCGCTCCGTCAGCAGCGGGTGCAGGCTGTGACGCCCAGGCTGGGCCGCAACGTGGGTCAACACCTGCCAGGCTTTGGTGGCATAGGCGCGGGTGGCCGTTACCGCCTGGATGGATTTGCGCACCTTGGCGGCGCTGACCGCCTCCAGGGCGCGCGTCACCTGTGAGATGTTCTTGACACTTTTGATGCGAAGCCGCATCTCGCGTGCGGATGCCATGGGTTATGCCTGCCAGCCGGCGCGGAAGGATTCGAGCGCCTTGATCAGGCTGGCGCGGTTGTCGTCCGTGATCATCTTCTTCTCGGTGATGTCGCGGCCGATCTCGGGATAGGAGGCTTCCATGAAGCGGAACAGTTCACCCTGCCACTGGGCCATCTTGTCCACGGGGACCAGGTCGGCGAAGCCGTTGGTGCCCGCAAAGATAACAATGACCTGTTCGGCCAGCGAGGCGGGAGAATACTGCGGCTGCTTGAGGATCTCCTGCATACGCTGTCCGCGGCTGAGCTGCTGCTGGGTGGCCTTGTCGAGGTCGGAGGCCATCAGCGCAAAGGCGGCCAACTCGCGGTAGGCGGCCATATCGAGACGCAGGCGGCCTGCCACCTGTTTCATGGCCTTGGTCTGCGCGTCGCCGCCCACGCGGGAGACGGAGATGCCCACGTTCACGGCGGGGCGGATGCCCGCATTGAACAGGTTCGATTCGAGGTAGATCTGGCCGTCGGTGATCGAGATCACGTTGGTCGGGATGTAGGCCGAGACGT
>CALLJA010000378.1 GCA_938008865.1 uncultured Anaerolineales bacterium | reverse complement strand
GCGGGCAAAGTCCCGTTCCTGCTCGGGCGCGGACTCGTACCAGCCGCGGGTCGTGTTATTGTCGTGCGTGCCCGTGTAGGCCACGCAGTTCGTGACGTAATGATGCGGCAGGAAGGGATTGTCTGGCCCAGAGAAACCAAATTGCAGGATCTTCATGCCAGGCAGGTTGTAACGCTCGCGCAATTCCACCACGTCGGCGGTGATCACGCCCAGGTCCTCGGCGATGATCGGCAGGTCCTCGGTGCCGAGATGCTCCTTCAGGTCGGCCATCAGCGCATCGAACAGGTCCGCGCCAGGGCCAGGCACCCAGCGTCCAAATTCCGCCGTCGCGTTGCCCGCGGGAATCTCCCAATAACCCGCAAACCCGCGGAAGTGATCCAGGCGGACGATGTCCACCAGCTTGAGGGTGGCGCGCATGCGCTCGATCCACCAGGCATATCCGCTGGCCTTGTGGACCTCCCACTTGTAGAGCGGATTGCCCCACAACTGCCCCGTGGCAGAGAACACGTCAGGGGGAACGCCCGCCACCACGGTCGGCTTGCCCGCCTCGTCGAGGTGGAACAGGTCAGGATGGGACCACACGTCGGATGAGTCGTACGCAACAAAGATGGGGATGTCGCCGATGACCTGGATTCCGCGCTGATGGGCGTAGGACAGCACGTTATTCCACTGGCGGTAAAAGAGGAATTGATAAAAGACGTGCCGCGCGATGACTTCACCGTGAGTCTTGCGAGCCTCGGCCAGGGCTTTGGGATCGCGCTGGCGCAGCGGTTCGGGCCAGACGTCCCAGGAACCGCCGCCGTGGGCTTCCTTGAGGGCCATGAACAAGGCGAAGTCATCGAGCCAGGCAGCGTTCTCGGCGCGGAAAGTGGACAGCGCCTCGCGCAGCCCCGCCGTGGATTCCGCCGCGAAGCGCTCATAGGCGCGGCCCAGCAAGGACAACTTCCACGGGATGAACGAACCGAAGTCCACGCGGGTTTCATCGAAGGCGGGCTTGTCGTGCAGGTCTTCGGGGGTGAGCAGGCCATCGCCGATCAGTTCATCGGGGCTGATCAGGTATGGGTTCCCCGCAAAGGCGGAGAAACACTGGTAGGGCGAGTCGCCGTAGCCCGTCGGCCCAAGCGGCAGGACCTGCCACAAATTGCAGGCCGAATCGGCCAGGAAATCCACAAAACGATATGCCTGGGGGCCGATATCGCCGATGCCGTAGGAACCAGGCAGGCTGGAGGGATGCAGGAGGATGCCAGAGACGCGTTTGAAAGTCATAGGTTATGAAATGGGATTGGGTTTATTTTCCAAAACGAGGGATTGATACAACTCGAAATATTGTTTGGCCGAATTGACCCACGAGAAATCCTTGGCCATGCCTGCCAATTGCATGTTGGTCCAGACCTCGCGGTCAGGGAAGCGTTTGAGCGCCTTGCGCAACGCGTTGGAAAAAGCCAGCGGATTGGCCTTCTCGAACAGGAAACCCGCATCGGGTGTGACCGTGTCGCGCAGTCCGCCTGTAGCGCGCACCAGCGGCACGCAACCATAACGCATGGCGATCATCTGTGAGAGTCCGCAGGGCTCATAGCGCGAGGGCATCAGGAACAGGTCCGCGCCCGCGTAGATCTGACGGGCCAACTGCGCGTCGAAGCGCGTCTCGATACGGATGCGGTCAGGCTGGGAGGCCTGCAATGCTCGCGCAGATTCCTCCAGTACGGGGTCGCCCGTTCCGAGGATGACCAATTGGAAGTCGCGCTTCTTGAAGGAAGCCAGTGCCTTGATGGCGATGTCCACGCCCTTCTGCACGTCCATGCGCGTGACCATTGCCAGCAGCGGCGCATCCGCATGGACGGGCAATCCCAGGCGGGTTTGCAGCGCGGACTTGTTGGGAGCGCGGTCGGCCAGGGTCAGGCGCGAGAAAGGCGACTCGAGCGCGGCGTCGTCGGTCGGGTTGTAGGACGCCATGTCGATGCCGTTCAGGATGCCGTGCAAGCTGGAACGGCGCGTGGCAAGAAAATCATACAGACCGCAGCCGAATTCTTCGCCGAGGATCTCCTCACCGTATCCGGGCGAGACGGGCGTGATGACATCCGCCGCCCACAGTCCGAGCGGCAGCGGCAACACGCGCGCCCACTCGGGCAGGTCGGTCTGCGCCAGCGGGATGCCATACAACTTCAACAACTCGGAAATGTCTGGTCCCATGAACGGCAGGTTGTGCAGGGTCAGCATGGAAGCCACGCGGCGCGAGCCCTCCTCCCAGCGGCGAGTCAGGTTGACGTAGGCCGCCAGCGCCGTGTGCCAGTCGTTGGCGTGCAGCACGTCCACGTCCCAGCCAATCTGCCGCGGTAGTTCCACCGCAGCCAGCGAGAAGAAGAGATATTTCTCGGCGTCCAGTTCGGCCTTGAGCGAATAGACCGATCCGCTATTGCGGATGGGGTCGCCTGAGATGAAGTAGACGGGCATCCCGTCCAGCACGCTCTCGAAGACCTCCACCTGGACCTCGGAGTCGCCCCGTTTCAACGGGAAGACAGCCAGCGGCCTCAGCGGGTCGGCCCGCACCGCCGAGTGCATCGGCAGGACCAGGCGCAGGTCCAGTTTGGTCTCGCCCGTGATCTCGGGCGTCAGCGCGCGAATGGCGCGCGGCAACGCGCCAGAGACGTCGCCCAGGCCGCCGACCTTGATGAACGGGTCAGCTTCTGCAGCCAGGAAAAGTACGTTGATGGTTTCAGGCATGAGATTATTGTACAACGAATCGGGTGCTACTCGATCACCACGCCATCGAGGTTTTCCTCAGGCTTGGGAAATTCCATCTTGAGGCCCTTGAGCGTGTCCACCAAAATAGTGGAGATGACCAGATCGCGGTACCACTTGCGATTGGCGGGAATCACATACCAGGGCGCATACTCGGTGCTGGTCTTATTGAGCGCATCTTCGTAGGCTTGCATGTACTGGCCCCACAATTTGCGCTCCTCCAGGTCGCCCAGGCGGAACTTCCAGGTCTTGGTCGGGTCGTCGAGGCGGGCCTGCAGGCGCTCCTTCTGCTCGTCTAGGTCGATGTGCAGGAAAAACTTCAGGATGGTCGTCCCGCTCTCGGCCAGCAGGCGCTCGAAATCGTTGATCTGGTCGTAGCGCTTCTTCCAGACTTCTTCGGGCGCATATCCATGCACGCGCACCACCAGCACGTCCTCGTAATGGCTGCGGTTGAAGATGACCATCTCCCCCGCGCCTGGCGTCACCTTGTGGACGCGCCACAGGAAATCGTGCGTCAATTCCTCAGCAGTCGGGACCTTGAAACTGGCCACCTTCACCCCTTGCGGATTCACCCCGTCGAACACGCGGCGGATAGCGCCGTCCTTGCCGCCCGTGTCCATGGCCTGCAAGACGATCAGCACTTTGTGCTTCTGCTCGGCATACAGCAATTCCTGCAGCGCCTGCAATTCTGCGTTCAGTTTAGAAAGAGCCTTCAGACCTTTTTCCTTGTCTCCCTTAAAGGCCTTGTCATCATTCGGGTCGATCTTACTTAAGTTGATCTTCTTGCCTGGTTCCACACGATAACGCTTCATTGCACTCTCCTCTCCATCTGGTAAACAAAAAGGGCGGACACATGATCCGCCCTTTTGAGGGGAGCCTGATGGGTTTCGAACCCACAACATCCACATCCACAGTGTGGCGCTCTGCCATTGAGCTACAGGCTCCATACCACAAGCGGACGATATTTTATCACAATTTATCAGGGCTTCAAGACTATCCCAGAATTTTGCGGATGGCCTCCGCCGCCTCGGCGCGCGCAACGATGACCTGCTCGCCGTTCGAGAGATTCTTCACCGCCACCAGGCCCTTTTCCGCTTCGTCGGGGCCCACAGTGACGACAACCCGCATCTTCATCTTATCCGCGTACTTGAACTGCTTGGGCAGTTTGGCAGGCTCGGGGAAGGTGACCACGTTCAAGCCCGCGGCGCGCAACTCGGAGGATAACGCATACGAGGTCATCCACAGTTTTTCGTCGAAGACCGTCACCAGCACGGACGAAGGCGTCGGGTCGAAGTCGGGCAGCAGGCCTGCCTCCTTGAGGACGATGCCGATGACCACATCGCCCATCGCGAAGCCCACGCCCGAAAGCGGCTGCCCGCCCACGTCGGCCAGCAGGTTGTCGTAGCGGCCGCCGCCGAGGATGGCGCGGCGCACACCGCCCGTCTGGTCGAAGGCCTCGAAGACAGTGCCTGTGTAGTACAGCAATCCGCGCATGATGTTTGGGTCGAACTTGACGTAGTCCTTCACACCCAGCGCTTCGAGCGCGGCAAACAGGCGCGTCAGTTCTTCGCTCTTCTGCCATAGGTCATAGTCAGCCAGCAGGGACTTGAGCCCGTCCAGTTGAGCCTGACTCAGGCCAAGGTCGAGGGCGTTGGCGTCCCACTGAGACGGGTCCATCTTCGAGCGGCGGTCCACCAGGTTGGAAACGTCCAATCGCTTTTCGGGTGCGATGCCCAACGCGTCGAACTGGGAATCCATCAGACGGCGATTGTTCACGAAAATAGTCGCCCGCTGAGGGTCCAGGCCGACGGAGCGCAGGAAGGTGGCGGCAATCGCCAGCAGTTCGGCGTCGGCTTCGGGCGAGTTGACTCCCAGCATGTCGATGTTCCACTGGAAGAACTCGCGCGAGCGTCCTTTCTGCGGCTGCTCGTAGCGCCAGAACGGGCCGAAGGACCACCAGCGCACAGGGAAGGTGAGCGAGCCCTGGCGGGCGGCGATCATGCGCGCCAGCGACGGGGTCAACTCGGGGCGCAGAGTGACCTCATCCCCACCCCGATCGGCGAAGACGAAGGACTGCTTCTTGACCAACTCTTCGCCCGATTTGGCGGCATACAGGTCAAGCGTTTCCAGAAAGGGACCGTCCCATTCCTGATAGCCGAACGCTTGCGAAGCCGCGCGGGCTTTCGCGTACAGATAATTCCGCAGCGCCATTTCCTCGGGATAGAAATCGCGCGCGCCTTTGACGGTTTGGATGCTAGGTTTCATGATGGACTCCGTAAAAAAACTGACCGCATTGTAGCATATTCCGCGCTTTGCATGACAAACGGCCCAGGGAGTAAGGAATAAACGCACTGGCAACTTATTGTGAAAAATAGTACAAGTTATATAGAAGACATCCATTTCATAAGGAGAGCGATTCCATGGATCCGCTGGATGAATTGAAGCTCGAACTTCAAAGAATTCCCTGGTTCCGAGAACTGCAGATCAAGCACCTGGACATGATCGCAGGCATCACTCAACTGCGCAATGTCAAGGCTGGCGAGGTCCTGTTCCGCGAAGGCGACCGCGCTGAGTACATCTACATCGTACTCTCGGGGCGCATTGCACTGGATATGGCGGCCCCGCCGCGCGGCAAGGTGCGCTTCCACACCGCCGAAATGTGGGAAGTAATCGGCTGGTCGAGCGCCACACCTGTGGTGCGACAGCGCACCGCCAGCGCCACCGCCGTGGTGGACAGCCGCCTGGCCATGGTCGACTCGACCAGGTTGGGCGAACTATGTGAACAGGACCACGACCTTGGCTACCTGGTGATGCGTCGCCTGGCCAACATCGTGGCCAGCCGCCTGATGAGCAGCCGCTTGCAACTGTTGGACATGTTTGCCGAACCGGAGACCAAAAATGCCAAGTGATCGCAGTCCAGAAATCGGAAGTACCGTTTCCATCCAGAAACACATCTTCAATGCTCTTCTCGATAAACTCAAAACCCAGGGATACGAGATCGTCGGTCCGCACGTGGAGAACGAAACCCTTGTGTACGCGCCGATCCAGAAACTCGAAGACCTGCCGCGCGGCTATGTGACCGAACAAGAGGCGGGCTCCTTCCGCCTGGTGTACACGGGCCACACGCGCTACTTCGACATTATCCCGGGCGCGCAATCCTGGAAACAGTTCCTCTTCCCGTCCCACGCCGACCTGTTCACCCTGCGCAAAGGGAGCGGCGGCTGGGAAATGGAAACCCCCAGGCCAACGGCTCCCGCCTACGCCTTCATCGGCGTGCGCGGATGCGAACTGGCCGCCATCCAAATTCAAGACAACGCCTTCCTGCGAAGCGATTTCACGGACCCGATCTACCGTGCCGCCCGCGAGAAGGTGTTTATTCTTGCCGTCAACTGCATGCGCCCCGCAGGCACCTGCTTCTGCGCCTCGATGGGCACCGGTCCGCGTGTGGAAGGCGACGCCGACCTGACGCTGACCGAACTGGAAGACGTGTTCCTGCTCAACGTCGGCTCGGAACTCGGGCGCAACATCCTCTCCGGCCTGCCCTACGAATCGGCCAGCGCCTTCGTGTTGAACGCTGCCAACCGCGGCCTGGAACGCGCCACCCTGCAGATGGGTCGCAGCGTGGACACCAGCGACCTGCCCGACTTGATCCTCAACAACCTCGACCATCCGCACTGGCGCGCCATCGGCGAGCGCTGTCTCTCGTGCGCCAACTGCACCCAGGTCTGCCCGACCTGCTTCTGCTGGGACGCAGTGGATACCCTCAGCCTCGACGGCAATCAGACCCGCCGCGAGCGCGTGTGGGACTCGTGCTTCAACCCTGGCTACTCCTATCAGGCAGGCGGAAACACCCGCCCCACCATTCACTCGCGTTATCGCCAGTGGATGTCGCACAAACTCGGCACCTGGAAGGTCCAATACGGGACGTTCGGCTGCACGGGCTGCGGCCGCTGCATCACCTGGTGCCCTGCTGCCATCGACATCACGGTCGAAGTCGCCGACCTGCGCAAGGAGATCCGCTGATGGCTACCCACGTTCACGCACACTCCCCCGCCTCCCCCACCGAGCGCCTGCTCGAACCCGTTTGGGCCGAGGTCACCGACATCACCCCCGAGGCGGAAGGTATCTCCACCTACTGGCTCAAGTTCACCGACCCCGCTGTGGCCGCCGCCTACACCTTCGAGCCTGGA
Organism: uncultured Anaerolineales bacterium; assembly: GCA_938008865.1. Lineage (GTDB taxonomy): Bacteria > Chloroflexota > Anaerolineae > Anaerolineales > Villigracilaceae > JACPVF01. Next base: position 5,543 of record CALLJA010000378.1, on the reverse strand, counting down.
CAGTTCAACATGGTCTACCTGCCTGGCTACGGAGAGGCCGCCATCTCGATCAGTTCCAACCCTGCGGATCCGAGCCTGGTCGGCCATACCATCCGTTTCGTGGGCAACGTCACCCGCGCCATCAGCCGCCTGAAAGTGGGCGACATCGTCGGCATTCGCGGGCCATTCGGTTCCTGCTGGCCGATGAAGGAAATGGAAGGCCATGACGTGATCATCGCCTGCGGCGGCATCGGCCTGCCGCCCCTGCGCCCCGCGATCTATCACATCATGAACAACCGCGAGAAGTTCGGCAAGGTCTACCTGCTGTACGGCGCTCGCACCCCGAAGGACCTGCTCTACCCGACCGAGTTCGAGGAATGGGAACGCGCAGGCATCCAGGTACAGGTCACCGTGGACCGCGCCGATGAAGACTGGCAGGGACAGGTCGGCGTGGTGCCGATGCTGTTCTACCGCTTCCGCATGGACGCGCCCAACAGCGTGGTGCTCACCTGCGGACCCGAGATCATGATCCGCTTCGTGGTGTACGAAGGCCTCGCCCGCCGCGTTCCCGCCGAGCAGATCTACGTTTCGCTCGAGCGCAACATGAAGTGCGGGCAGGGCTCCTGCGGCCACTGTCAGCTTGGCCCGTACTTCATCTGCAAGGACGGCGCCGTCTTCCGCTTCGACGCGTTACAGCCCTACTTCAATGTGGAGGAGTTCTAATGAGTCCCCATAAACCCACCCTCGCCGTTTACAAGTTCTCCTCCTGCGACGGATGCCAGCTCTCCATTCTGAACATGGAGGATGAACTGCTCGACATCGCAGGCGCCCTCGATATTGCCTACTTCCTCGAAGCCACCCGCGCCGAGCGCCCAGGTCCGTACGACATCGCCATTGTCGAAGGTTCGATCACCACACCGCACGAAGCGGAACGCATCCGCGAAATCCGCCGCCAGTCGAAGGTGTTGATCGCGCTGGGCACCTGCGCCACCGCAGGTGGCATCCAGTCTCTGCGCAACTTCACCGACGCCAAAGCCTACGCACAAACCGTCTATGACCATCCCGAATTCCTGCACTACCTCGACACCGCCACCCCCATCGCCGAGCATGTGCCCGTGGACATGGAGTTGTGGGGCTGCCCCGTCAACAAGGGCCAGGTGTTGGAGGTCATCAGCGCGCTGCTCAACAACCGCCGCCCCAACCTGCCCGCCTACAGCGTGTGCCTGGAATGCAAACGCCGCGGCGCCATCTGCGTGCTGGTCGATAAGGGCACCCCGTGCATCGGTCCCGCCACCCAGGCGGGATGCGGCGCCATCTGCCCCGCCAACGGGCGCGGATGCTACGGCTGCTTCGGCCCAACCCGCTCCACCAACCTCGACTCGCTCACCAACATCCTGACCAAACTCGAACGCACCCCTGGTGAGACCGTGCGCCTGTTCCGCGGCATCAGCGGGTACGCGCCCGCCTTCCGTGAAACCGCGGATGTGCTCCTCAAGGAGTCCAAATGAAAAACATCGAAGTCCCCGCCCTGGCTCGCGTGGAAGGCGAAGGCGGCCTGTTCATCGGCCTGCAAGACGGCAAAGCCGTGGAGATCCGCCTCGACATCTACGAACCGCCGCGATTCTTCGAAGGCTTCCTGGTCGGCCGCTTCCTGCAGGAAGTGCCCGACATCACCGCCCGCATCTGCGGCATCTGTCCCGTGGCCTATCAGATGAGCTCCGTCTACGCGCTCGAACGCGCATTGGGCGTAACCATTCATCCGCAGGCGCGTCTGCTACGCCGCCTGATGTATTGCGGCGAATATATCGAAAGCCATGCGCTACACATCTACCTCTTGCAGGCGCCCGATATGCTGGGAGTCCAGTCGGCGCTGGAACTGGCCGCCACCGCGCCCGACGTCGTCAAGAACGCCCTGCGCCTGAAGAAGATCGGCAACAACCTGCTCAAGGCCATTGGCGGACGCTCCGTACACCCCGTCAACGTGTGTGTGGGCGGCTTCTATCGCTGGCCCAAGGCCGCGGACCTCAAGGCCTTGCTGCCCGACCTCGAATGGGGTCTGGCTGCCTCGATCGAATGCGCCAAGTGGGCCGCTACGCTGCCCTATCCCGACCTGGAGATTGACTACGAGTTCGTGGCGCTGCATCATCCCAACGAATACGGCGTCATCGAAGGCGAGGTGCTTTCCTCCAAGGGCCGCGTACTGACCATCCCCGAGTACGAAAACGGCTACATCGAGGAACACGTCAAGCACTCGAACGCGCTGCACAGCCACACCGTGGACGGCAGCACCTACCTGGTCGGCCCGCTGGCGCGCCTGAACCTGAACAACCAGCAGTTGTCCCCCGCCGCCAAACAGGCGCTCAAGGACACGGGCGTCGAACTGCCGCTCAAGAATCCGTACAAGTCGCTGCTGGCACGCGCCATCGAGCTAGTCCATTTTTACGAAGAGGCCATCCAGTTGGTCAACTCGTACAAACCCGAAGGCCGCTCCTACGTCAACTTGAAATTAAAGGCTGGCGAAGGCACAGGCGCCACCGAGGCCCCGCGCGGGTTGCTCTATCACCGCTACAAGATCGACGATCAGGGCCTGGTCACGTTTGCCAAGATCACGCCGCCCACAGCGCAGAACCTGCCGCGCATCGAAGCCGACCTGTTCGCGCTGGCGCCCAAGATCGTGGAGATGCCGCACGAAGAGGCCACGCTGACCGCCGAGCATCTGGTCCGCGCGTATGACCCGTGCATCTCGTGCGCCACGCACTTCCTCAAGCTGAAAGTGGAGAACGTTTAGTATTTCAACCACAGATGAACACAGATAAAATGGATTTTTGATCTGTCCATCCGTGTTTATCTGTGGTGAATTTCAGCATGAGCAAATTAACAATCATCGGCATCGGTCAGGGCTTTCGCGGCGATGACGCCGTGGGGCTGGAAGCCGTCCGCCGATGGCAGGGAGAATTCAACGAAACGGCCAGCAGGCCCGAGGTCCAGGTGGAGGTTTGTGAACTGCCTGGCGTGGGTCTGCTGGATTTGTTCGAGGGGGCGGATTCCGTCCTGCTGGTGGATGCGGTCCAGAGCGGCGCCAAAGTTGGGACCGTTCACCGAATCGGCCCCGAGGAGTTGCTCGCCTTTACAGCGGATTCCACCTCCGCCCACGGTTGGGGCGTGGCCGAGACCCTGGGCCTGGCCCGCCAACTCGGGCTGACCCTGCCCCCCATCCACCTGATCGGTATCGAGGCAGGGCAAATGGAGATCGGCGCAGGCCTCAGCCCCGAGGTCGAGGCGGCCCTGCCTGTTGTCTGCGCGTGGATCGAAGACTTCGCACGGGAAAAACTGCAATAGGTTTTGAGACTTCCCTACCCATAAAATCCCCATCACGGAGAGCAATTCCAAAATTCAGCACTTGAATTTTGGAATTGTCCCGTTTATAATCCAATCACACTCAACAAGGAGAGACCCATGCAAATCAATTACCAGGAACCCAGCAAGGATCTGCTGACTCGCATCGACATCCACGAAAAATATGGCTCGGCCAATATCGACGTTTGGACCAACGACTTGCTCAAGCCGCAGGCGGGCATGAGCATCCTCGACGTGGGCTGCGGCGCGGGAAAACTGTGCTTTTTATTTAACGAATACACCCGCGGCGGCGCGAAGATCACGGGCGGCGACTTCTCAGAAGAGTTGCTTGGCAAGGCGCGCGAGAAGAATCAAAAAATTGGCGCGGATATCGACTTCCAGTTCCTCGATTTCAACAAGCCGTTCAACTTTGATGAAAATACCTTCGACCTGTGCACCAGCGCTTTCGCGATCTACTACGCCTCAGACTTGGACTTTACCTTCGGTGAGGCGCATCGCGTGCTCAAGCCAGGTGGACGCCTGTTTGTCTCGGGTCCGCTGCCCGAGAACAAGCAGATGTTCTACGACATCATCAAGGAAGCCACCGACCAGACCATCCCGCCCATGCCAGGCTCCAGCCGCTTCAAAGGCGACATCTTCAACACCATCGACCGCATCTTCGCCAAGACCGAACTGCACAAGTTCGAGAATCACCTGACCTTCCCCGAAGTGGCCCCGTTCATTGAATACGTGCGCGCCTCGTTGAGCGAAGACCGCAAGTTGTGGACTTCGATGTTCAACGGCAAGGACGAGTACGAGGCCCTGATCGGAAAGATCCAGGCTGTGGCCCAGAAGTGGCTCGACCGCGACGGCAAGCTGGTAATGACCAAGGTCGTCGGCGGCATCCTGGCGACGAAATAATTTATTGTAGGGGCGGCGTCCCGCCGCTCTTGCGTGGAAATTAAAAGACCAGGGGCGGGGAAACCCCGCCCCTACAGGAACATCCATGAACTTCTACGGCAAACGTGTCCTCTTCCTCGGCGCGCATCCCGACGATATTGAGTTGGGATGTGGCGCCTTGTTGCACCAGATCGTGGACAAGACCGAGGTGTTGTGCGTGACACTCTCGGACAACCAGAAGAATCCCGACTTGAAGAACGTCAAGGACGAGCATCTCAAGTCCATGGCAGTGCTGGGGGTGCCCGCAGAAAAGGTGGTCTTCGGTCCGTTCACGACGCGCGTCTTCCCTGATTCGCGCCAAGAGATCCTCGAGTATTTCCTAAAGCTGCGCAGGGACTTCAAGCCCGACTTGATCTTCGTCCACTCCCAGCGCGACATCCACCAGGACCACAACACCATGACCGACGAGGCCCTGCGCGCCTTCCGCGGTATCACGGTGCTGGGCTTCGACGTGGTACGCTCCTCGTACGGCTTCTTCCCCCACTTTCTGGTCGAGGTCTCGGAAGAAAGTGTCAACAAAAAGATCGAGGCGCTCTCACAGTATGAGACCTACCGCGACAAATATTATTTCAACTCGGAACTGACGCGCTCGATCATGGTCCGCCACGGCGCGCTGGCAGAGGTCCCCTTCGCAGAGGGTTTTGATATTCTGAGGATCGTCGGCAAGTTCGAAGAGTGAAAGCGAGGTGCCATGAAATTCTCGGAGTATTATCAGGAAATGGTCAACAGCACGGAGATCATCCGCGCCCTGACCGCGAACGTGTCCCAGGCCGAAGCGCAGATCAGACCCACGACCGAGGACTGGTCCATCCTTGAGGTGATGTGTCACCTGCGCGACGAGGAGCGCGAGGATTTCCGCGAACACCTGGACTTCATCCTGCACCCGCAAAACCGAGAATGGCTCAAGATCGATCCTCAGGGTTGGATCATATCCCGCAAGTACAATCAGCAAAATTTCGAAGAGATCAGGGGAAGTTTCTTTGAAGAACGCCGCAAATCCCTGGATTGGTTGATCGACCTGGTGGATGTGGACTGGGACACCACCTGCGACTCGGAGTTCGGTCCGTTTTCAGCGGGCGAGATGTTCGCCTGCTGGATCGCGCACGACAACCTGCATATCCGCCAGTTGGTGGAACTCCAGCGCGCGCGCATCGAACGGGTCACTCAAACGCACAACATCCTGTATGCAGGCGATTGGTAACAAAAAACTGCGAAGAGAATTCTCTTCGCAGTTTTTATTCCTTACCTGCCATTGCAAGCGACCCTTG
>CALLJA010000377.1 GCA_938008865.1 uncultured Anaerolineales bacterium | reverse complement strand
TGCAGATCGAAGCCATGATGAATAACGTGCCCAGCGTGCCGTCAGCGTTGCCGGGTGTCCGTCAGCCGGTGAAGATGCACGGCATGGGGCGCGTCTCCCAGATCGGCGATGCGGCCTCGTTGGCGGAAGCGATCCTCGAGGTCCTCGACCATGCAGAGAAATATCGCGGCGATGTGTCAGCCATCAAGCAGGCCTACGATCCTGATTCCATCGCGGCAGAATATGAGAAACTGTTCGCCAAATTAGGGGCGAAGTTGTCCTGAGCCATTCCCGCGGAATTAATCCGTGCCTGGATTTTTCGAGAAAGTAGATCATGCCAGAAAAAGATTTCCTCTTCCTTCATATTCGCGACCTGCCTTATTTCCGCGGATTCCTGCGCGCCATCGAGTCGCGTTATTATCAGGATTTCGACCTGCCCTCACCGACACTCGACGTGGGCTGCGGCGACGGCAACTTCGCCGCCCTGACCTTCGACCGCCAGATCGACGTGGGCCTGGATCCCTGGCATGGCCCCATTCACGAAGCCAAGCCGTATGGAACGTATCGCCTGCTGGTCGAAGCCGACGGTGGCACCTCGCCCTTCCCTGATGAGTACTTTGCCAGCGCCTTCTCGAACTCGGTGTTGGAGCATATCCCGCACATTCAACAAGTGCTGAAGGATACTGCCCGCGTTCTCAAGCCCGGTGCGCCCTTCTACTTTTGTGTGCCCAATAGCCGTTACCTGAGCGAGTTGTCGCTCTCTCGTATATTTGGCCCCGCCTATACCGAGTGGTTCCGCAAGATGTCGCGCGTGGAAAGCGCCGTGGAGCCCGAGGTCTGGCAGGGTTGGCTGGAGGCGGCAGGTTTCACGCTCGAGCGTTGGTGGCATTATTTCTCGCCCGAAGCGATGCGCGTGTTAGAATGGGGCCACTACCTGGGCGCGCCGACCCTTCTTCCGCATGCCCTATTCAACCGCTGGATCATCGCCCCCACGCGCTGGAATTTATCCCTGACCGAACGCGCCTTGCGAAAGTTCGTGGCGCATCCCGAACACCCGCAGGGGACGTTTACATTCTATGTAGCGAGGAAGCGACCATAGGCGTTTGGCTGCGGATTGCGCCGAGTCGCGTCCACGGGCCATCGTTTATCGTCCACTGTCTATTATGGCTTTCGACGAAAAATATTTTAGTACACACACCTACGCCAATATCACCTTCGCCAAGTACAGCATGTACTGGTGGTCGAATCGATTCTTTGCCACGCTGGCGCGCCGCTACGGCAAAAAAGGCGGACGCCTGCTCGAGGTCGGCTCGGGGTTGGGGCATCTGGTCGGCCAGCTCGAAGACGGTTTCCAAACCCACGGCATGGACCTGAACCACTGGGCGGTCAAGCAGTCCAAACCCGTCGTCCACAAAACTTCCCTCGAAACCGCCTCGGCCCAAGAACTGCCCTACGCTGACGGCGCATTCGATGTGGTCATCATCAAGCACATCGTCGAGCATTTGCCCGACCCTGCGAAAGCGCTGAACGAGATCGGGCGCGTGCTCCAGCCCGGCGGAATCCTGATCCTGGCCACTCCCAACCTCGGGTCCCTGCTCAAGCCGTGGAAGGGCGACCGCTGGATCGGCTATCAGGACCCGACGCACATCTCGCTCAAGGAACCCGAGGAATGGCTGCGCCTCACCAAGGAAGCGGGCTTTTCCTTCGAGCGTGTCTTCTCGGATGGATTCTGGGATGTGCCCTATGTTCCCGTCGTTCCCAAAATGCTTCAGAAATTATTCTTCGGCTCGCTGGGCGGCCTGCAGGCCATCACGGGCTTCATCTTTTTGCCGATGCGCTGGGGCGAGAGCATCCTGGTCATCGCGAGAAGGAATTCATGAGCGACGAACAATCCCCTCTCCCGCCTGAGGCGATGCAGGCCGAGCCAACCGTCCTCGACCTGTTCAAACTGGCCACGCGCGACTGGAACTCGTTCCTCACCACGCTCCGCTCGTTGAACGACGCCGAGCGCCTGGCGGAGGTGGAACGCGCCGCCGTGGAAGAGGCGCACCATCAGGCCGAGATCCCCGTGGAGGCTGAGGGCGGGGGCCAAAGGAAGGGGCTTCCCTGGCGGATGCTGGGCGCATTGCTGCTGGCGCTGTTCGCGCAGGCGCAGCTCGAACCGCCGCAGCCGCGCATCCCGCTGGCGCTGGGCCTGTACGCCCTGGCGCTGGGCCTGGCGTTTTGGGCCTACTTTGCCGACAAATGGCAGTTGCCGTCGCTGCGCCCTGTCCAGTTCCGCAGTGACCCGTTGTCGCTGCGCCTCATCCCGCTGCTGCTTTCGGTCGGGCTGACGCTGGCGGCTTTCATCGACCTGTCGAACGATCTTTTCACCTGGCATAACGTCCTCTTGTGGCTGGCCGCCATCGGCGCGTTTATATGGGCCATGTGGATTCGCGTCCCGCGCGAGGAGCAGACTCCGCTCACGCCCGAGGCGCGCCGCAAGGCCTTGATCTGGACTGGGCTCCTGATGGGCACCGCTGCCCTGCTGCTGTTCTTCCGCCTATACCGCATCGACAGCATCCCGTCCGAGCCGTTTAGCGACCATGCCGAAAAGATCCTCGATGTGTACGAGATCACCACCGGCAACACGCTGATTTTCTTCCCGCGTAACACCGGCCGCGAAGCCATCCAGATGTACTGGACCCTGTTGGTGGCGACCGTGTTCGACACGGGTTTCTCGTTCCTGAGTTTGAAACTGGGCACGGCCCTGCTTGGCATTCTGACCCTGCCCTTCGTGTACCTGCTAGGCAGGGAATGGGGCGGAGCGCGCGTGGGCTTCTTTGCGTTGTTCCTGTTCGGCATCGCCTACTGGCCGAACGTGATCGCGCGCATCGGCTTGCGGTTCCCGCTCTATCCGCTGTTTGCCGCGCCGACCCTGTTCTTCCTGCTGCGCGGATTGCGCACCCGCGACCGCAACGATTTCCTGTGGACGGGCCTGTTCCTCGGGCTGGGCCTGCACGGGTACAGCCCCTTCCGCTTCGTGCCGTTCGTGGTGGTGGCGGCCTTCGCGTTGTACCTGCTGCACGCGCAATCGAAGGGCGCGCGCAAACAGGCCATCGGGTGGCTGACCTTGATTGTGATTCTCTCGGTCATTGTCTTCCTCCCGCTGGCCCGCTACTGGGTGGAAAATCCTGAATCATTCTCCTTCCGCGCCTTCTCGCGCCTGGGCGATGTGGAGACGCCATTGCCCGGCCCCGCCTGGCAGATATTCTTCTCCAACCTGTGGAACGGCCTGCGTATGTTCAATCTGGACGACGGCGAGATCTGGGTCAACTCGATTCCCCATCGCCCCGCGCTGGATATCGTGACCGGCGCGCTGTTCGTCATCGGCGCGGTCTTCGTGCTGGTGCGTTACGTCCGCCGCCGTGATTGGCGCGACCTGTTCCTGCTGACGGCTGTGCCGTTGATGATCATGCCGTCGGTGCTCTCGCTGGCTTTCCCGGGCGAGAATCCCGCCCTGAACCGCGCGGGCGGCGCTGCGATCCCGGTGATGCTGATCGCGGCGTTGGCGCTCGATGGCCTGGTGACAGGCTTCGGGTCCGGGAAACGCAGGGAGATTCTCGGTTGGGGGCTGGCGGGCGTCCTGCTGGCGGCTTCCTCCGCCCAGAATTACAACCTGGTCTTCAACGTGTTCGACACGCAATTCAAGGGCGGGGCTTGGAACACATCCGAGATGGGCATGGTCATTAGCGATTTCCGCGCCGAGTATGGCGAAACCGACACGCTGTGGATCGTGCCGTTCCCGTACTGGGTCGATACGCGCCTGCCGGGCGTGTGGGCGGGCATCCCCAACCGCGACTTCGCTCTTTTCAAGGAAGACCTGGCGCGTTCGCTCGATGCGCCCTTCCCCAAATTATTCATTTACTGGCCCCAGGACTCCGAGACCGAGGCCATCCTCGAGGGATTGTATCCGCAGGGAACCATCCGCCGTTACGCTTCGAAGGTGGACCCGAGCAAGGATTTCATGATCTATTTCGTGGAGAAATAATCCGCGCCGACGTGGAACACAAAGATGATTCGAAAAGAAGAACGCGCCTGGATCTATGATATTGTGCTGCTGGCCGTGCTGGCGATGGCGGCTTATTTGCGCTTTACCGGTAGCGGCTGGGGCCTGCTCGAACACCAGCACCCGGATGAACTCTTCCTGACCTCGGTAACCTACGACATCGCTCCGATCGGCACAAAATCGGACACGATCGGGCCCGCGCCGACGGCAGCCACCAACCCGTGGCGCGCGCAATATCCCACGGTCTACACCGACTGTGCGGAGTGGGGCGGATATTTCGACACGGCCTGTTCGCCGCTCAACCCACACAATCGCGGGCATAGTTTCTACACCTACGGCACGCTGCCGCTCATGATCGTGCGCTACTCGGCAGACTGGACCACGCAACTCTCGCGCGTGGAAAGCCTCTCCGCCTGGGTCGAGCCGGTCACGGACCTGAAACTGTTCGGGCGGCGTATGTCGGCGGCGGCGGACCTGTTGACCGTGCTGCTGCTGTATCTGATCGTCCTGCGCCTGTACAACCGCAAGACGGCCCTGCTGGCGGCGGCCTTCTCCGCGCTGGCGGTGATGCAGATCCAGCAGTCGCATTTCTACACCACCGATAATTTCTCCACGCTGTTCATGTTCCTGGCGATCTTGTTCGCCGTGGAGATCCTGGTCTACCGCAGGCCCGCAGAGGAGGGGGAAGCGCCCGTCTCATCGGCCTGGACCTCCATTTTCCGCGACCCGCTCTTCTGGTTCACGGTGGCGTTCGGGGTCTCGTTCGGCATGGCGGTCGCCTCCAAACTGACGGCGGCTCCGCTGGCCCTGCTGCTGCCCGCCGCTTTCCTCATGCGCTCGCTGCGCCACGCGGACGACGACTCGCTCACGCCCGACAAACCTGACCTGACCCGCTTCTGGACCTACATGTTCATCGGCGGCTTCTTCGCGCTGCTGTCCTTCCGCATTTTCCAGCCGTATGCCTTCCACGGCGTCATCTCGCCCAACATGGCCTGGTTCGACAACGTCCGCGAACAGCGCGCGCAGGCCACACCCGATTCTGACCTGCCGTGGAATCTGCAATGGGCGCGCCGCTCGCACCTGTATTCCTTCGAGAACCTGACCGTCTGGGGCCTGGGCCTGCCGCTGGGCATCCTCTCGTGGATGGGCTTCCTGTGGATGGCCTGGCGCATCTTCAAGAAGCGGGAGTGGCGTCCGCACCTGCTGTTGTGGGGTTGGACGGCGCTGTACTTCGGCTGGCAGTCGATGCAGTACAACCCGACCATGCGTTACCAACTTCCCATTTATCCGCTTCTGGCGATGATGGCGGCCTGGGTCACATTCGAAGGACTCAAGTTCAGGTTCAAAGAGCGGAACTTCAACCTGCGCCCCCTGACGCTGGGGCTGGGCGCCGTTGTCCTGGTCTTGACCGCCGCCTGGGCCTTTGCCTTCCTCGGCATCTACACCCGCGACGAGACACGCATCGCCGCCTCGAAGTGGATCTTTCAGAACGTGCCCGCGCCGATCAACGTGCGCATCTCCACCCTCGATGGCGGCATGTACTCGCAGCCGATGCCGTTCTCCGGCGGACAGATCACGCCCGAGGTCCCATACAGCACCCTGCTGGTGGCCAACCGCTCGGGCGGCCTGACCGAGATCCTGCTCGGCCACGTGGCAGATTTCGCCAGTTCGGGTCCCCAAACCCTGACGGTGACCGTCACGCCCGACCCCGCCGAGGGCGCATCGGCCTCGGCCAGCGCCGCGGGCAACTTTGTGCTCTGGCCCGACTCGCGCGGCGCGCCCGTCACGCTGACCTTCGACCCGCCGCTGATGCTCACGCAGGGCGGCTCCTACACCGTCACCTTCACGACCAGCGGCGGCGCCCTCGTGCTGACGGGTTCCTCCGTCATCAACGAGACCGACTACGATTTCACCCTGCCCTTCCGCGTGGACTACGACCCCTTCGGCGGGCTGTATCGCGGCGACTTGAACCTGCAAGTCTACTGGGACGACAACGCCGACAAGCTCACACGCCTGGTCGATTCGCTCAACCAGGGCGACTACATCTTCATCCCCACCAACCACCAGTACGGACAGATCACCCGCCTGCCCGAGCGTTATCCGCTGACGACGGAGTACTACCGTCAGCTGCTGGGCTGCCCCGCGGGCGAGGACATCATCCGCTGTTACCGCGTGGCCGAGCCAGGCAGGTACCAGGGCAATCTGGGCTATGAACTGGCGGCGGTTTTCACGTCCTATCCCACGCTGGGGCCATTCTCCATCAACGACCAGGCAGCGGAGGAGGCCTTCACCTTCTACGACCATCCCAAGGTGTTGGTCTTCAAGAAGAGCGCGAATTACGATCCCACCCGGGTGCAGGCCATCCTCGGGGCGGTGGATTTGACCAAGGTGGTGCGCCTGACGCCGCGCCAGGCCAACTCCTATGAATATAAGGACTTGATGCTGCCGCCCGACAGCCTGGAACAGCAGCGGGCTGGTGGCACCTGGTCGGACCTGTTCAGTTACGATGCTCTCCAGAACCGCTATCCCGTGTTGGGATTGCTCTTCTGGTATCTCTTCATCTTTGCCCTCGGGGTGGTGACCTATCCGCTGGCGCGGCTGGCTCTCCCTGGGCTGGGCGTGAGCGCGTATGCGCTGAGCCGCGTCCTCGGGCTGGCGCTGCTGGCCTACTTCTCGTGGCTGGCGGGCTCCGTCGGGCTGACCTATTCGCGGCTGACGATTGGGCTGACGTTCGCTCTGGTGACGGCGGCCGGCCTGGGCGTCGGGTGGATGAAGCGCGGGCAGCTGCTCGAAGAGTGGCGGACTCACCGTCGCTTCTTCCTGACCGTGGAACTGGTCTTCCTCGGCTTCTTCCTCTTCGACCTGTTGGTGCGCCTCGGCAACCCCGACCTGTGGCATCCGTCCAAGGGCGGCGAGCGACCGATGGATTTCTCGTATTTCAACGCGGTGCTGAAGAGCACTTCCTTCCCCGCCTATGACCCGTGGTTCGCGGGCGGGTACATCAACTATTACTACTACGGCTTCGTGCTGGTAGGCACACCCGTGAAATTACTTGGCATCGTGCCGTCCATCGCCTACAACCTGATCCTGCCGACGCTGTTCGCGCTGGTGGCGTTGGGCGCGTTTGCGGTGGTGCATGGCCTGCTGCGCGGGACGCTCAAGCCAACTGCCGAGGGTGAACGCCCGTTGAACCTGCCGCTGGCGGCCGGGCTGGCCGCTTCGATGATGACCGTGGCCCTCGGCAACCTGGGCACGGTCCGCATGCTCTACCAAGGCTTCCAGCGCATGGCCGCCCCGGGCGGCATCATCGACGACGCCAACATCGTCCAGCGGATAATCTGGGCCGCGCAGGGCTTCTTCAACTCGTTGACCGGCGGGATGCTGCCCTTTGGGCGCGGCGACTGGTACTGGACCCCGAGCCGCGTCATGCCGCCCGATGACATGGCCATCACTGAGTTCCCGTTGTTCACCTTCCTCTATAGCGACCTGCACGCGCACATGATCGTCCTGCCGCTGGCGCTGTTCGTGCTGGCCTGGGCCGTCTCGCTGGTCAAGACCCGCGCGAAGATGTCGCGCCTTGAATGGCTGGCTTCGTTCTTCGTGGGCGGATTGATGGTCGGCGCGATCTACCCCACCAATCTCTCGGACATTTACACCTATTTGCTGCTGGCCGTGATCGTGCTGGCTTACGTGCTGTGGTTCCATGCGGGCGAGGTGCGCATCTCCTGGCTGCCTGAGCGGATCCCCGCCCTGCTGCGGCGCATTGGCGTGATCGTCGTGGGCATAGCCGCGCTGGCCGGCCTCTCGACCCTGCTCTACCAGCCGTACCGTGCCTGGTATGCGCAGGCTTACGGCTCCGTCAGCCCGTGGACGGGACAACACACGCCCATCTGGTCATACCTTACGCACTGGGGCCTGTTCCTGTTTATCATCGTTTTCTGGCTGGTCTGGGAGACGCGCGAGTGGATGGCCGCCACGCCCGTTTCCGCGTTGGGCAGGCTGCGCTCGTACGCGCTGCTGATCGAAGGTGCGCTGGCGGTGCTGCTGGCCGCAGTGGTATTCCTGCTCTTCAAGGGCGTGCAGGTCGCCTGGCTGGTCCTACCGATGGCAGCCTGGGCGGGCTTACTGCTCCTGCGGCCCGGTCAACCCGACGAAAAACGGCTGGTCCTGTTCCTGGTTGGCACAGCCCTGGTCATCACCCTGGTGGTGGAAGTGGTTGTGGTGGTTGGCGATATTGGCCGCATGAACACGGTCTTCAAGTTCTACCTGCAAGCCTGGTTGATGCTGGCCGTCAGCGCGGCGGCGGCCTTGGGCTGGCTGCTGGGCGATGTGCCGCACTGGCGCCCGGGCTGGCGTGGATTCTTCCAGGCCGGGCTGGTCGCCCTGCTGGCGGGCGCATTCCTCTTCACTCTCACCGCCACCACCGACAAGATGAGCGACCGCATGAACCCGCTGGCCCCGCACTCGCTCGATTCACTGGAATACATGAAGCATGCCACCTATTCCGAATTCGGGCGCGACATGCTGCTCGAACAGGACTACAACGCCATCCGCTGGCTGCAAGACAACGTCCAGGGTTCGCCTGTCATCGTGGAGGCTGCGCCCGCAGGAGTGCAATACACCTGGCTCTCGCGCATGACCATCTACACCGGCCTGCCCGGCGTGGTGGGCTGGCAGTGGCACCAGCAGCAGCAGCGCCTGCAATTTTCGCAGCAGGTCATCGACCGCGGCCTGGAAGTGGATGCCTTCTTCAACACACCCGACAGGGACGCTGCCCAGGCCTTCCTGCGCAAGTACGGCGTGCGCTACATCATCGTCGGGCAGTTGGAGCGCGGCAAATACACGCCTCTTGATCCCGCCCTCCCGAACGGGCTGACGAAATTCCAGGGCCTGAACGGCGTGTTGTGGAACGAGGTCTATCGCAGCGGCGAGACGGTCATTTACGAGGTGTTCCCATGATCTATCACATCACTTCGCGCGCCGAATGGGAAGCCGCCCGCGCGCGCGGCGAATACGTCGCGCCCAGTTTGGCGGGCGAAGGCTTCATCCATTGCTCCACGGCGGGACAGGTTCCGCACGTGGCCAATGCCTTCTATCGCGGGCGGACCGACCTCGTGTTGCTAGTCATCGACGAAACGGCGACCGGCTCCGAGGTCCGCTGGGAGCCGCCTGCGGGGCCGCCCGCGGCGGGCATCTCGGAAGCGGACCTGTTCCCGCACATCTACGGCCCGATCGACCTACAGGCCGTCATCCGCACCCTGGACTTCCAGCCTGATTCCGCTGGGACGTTCGCCCCTCCGCCCGTGGAATGATCCCATGCCCGCGCTGACGATCCGCCCCGCGCGCCCCGAGGATGTGGACGTGGCCGTCCACGTTCTGCACGACTCGATGGGCGGCCTGGCCGATTATCTCTACAGCGGCGACTCGCATCACTCAGTGGATCGCTACCTGGCGCGCATGTTCCAGATCGGCGGCCACCGCTTTTCGTGGGACCGCTCCTTCATCGCCAAAGCAGACGGCCGCTCGGTCGGCATGCTGCTCAGTTACCCTGGCGGTGAGCTCAATAAATTGCAACTAGCTTTCATCCTGCACCTGCCCAAGTTGTACCGCTGGAGCGCGCCGCGTGTGCTGTGGCGCGCCGCCGCGTTGACCACCGCGCCCGAGACCGCCGCCGACGAATATTACGTCAGCAATATCGGCATCCTGCCCGAATTCCAGGGCCGCGGCTACGGCGCGGAGTTGATGTCCTTTGCCGAGAATCAGGCCTGCGCGGCGCGCCTGCCCAAATGCGGCCTGGCTGTGGACGAGAGCAACCGCGGCGCGGTCCGCTTTTACGAGCGGCTTGGGTATAAAATAATCTTCTCGAAGACCTTCTCTGGCAAGATGGCCCGCTACGAAAGCGGGTATCATCGCATGGTCAAGACCTTCTAGCTTCCTCTGACCCTCCATCTCCTTTCCTCTTTTTGCCCATGACCTCTTTCTTCTCCTGGTATCTCTTCATCACCCTGCTCGGCTGGCTGACCTTCCCGCTGG
>CALLJA010000376.1 GCA_938008865.1 uncultured Anaerolineales bacterium | reverse complement strand
GGTAGTAGTCGAAGGTGTGGTAGCGGTGGTTCGAAGCGGAGGCGAAGACCGGGTTTAGGTAAAGCGCGGTGATGCCCAGGTCCTGCAAATAGTCCAGCCGTTCGGCCACGCCGTACAGGTCGCCGCCCTTGAATCCGAAGGTGGTGGGGGGCGAGTCCCAGGACTCGAAGGTCAGCCCATCCTTGGCGAGACGTTCGCTGCGCGCAAAACGGTCGGGGAAGATCTGATAAAAGACGGCGTCTTTGACCCAATCGGGGGTGGTGGTCATGTCGAAAGTACCTCTTTGAATGAGAAATCGTGCCAGATTCTCCGCACTGTGACGGGACGGCGGACTATTTTACCCTGTAACGGTCACGCCGATGATCTTGCCGACGCCGTAGGTCAGCCCCGCTGCGCCCAGACCGAAGAGCACCTGGCGGGAGCCCGAGTAGAGCACGTTACGGCCCGTCATCAACGTGATGGCTGCGCCGATGATGAACAATCCCACCCCGCTGACAGCCAGACTGGTGAAGACGGCCGTCAGGCCTTGCAGGAAGAAGAACGGGAAGAGCGGGAAAACCGCACCGAAGGCGAACAGGAAGAAGGAGGTCAACGCCGCCTCCCAGGCCGAGCCGCCCAATTCCTCGGGATCGATGCCCAACTCCTCGCGGGCCAGCGTGTCGAGCGTGACGCTGCGGTCAGACATGATCTTGGCAGCCAGTTCGCGTGCACGTTCCTCGGAGAGTCCCTTCGACTGATAGATCAGCGACAGTTCCTCCTGCTCCTCTTCGGGATGTTGAGAGATCTCCTCTTTTTCGATGGCGATCTGATGCTCGTACAACTCGCGCGAACTTTGCACCGAGAGCCATTCGCCCATCGCCATCGAACCAGCACCTGCCAGCAGGCCCGCCAACCCCGCGATGAGCACGTCGCCGCTGGCGAGGTTCGCACCTGCCACGCCCATTACCAGGCTGAGGATCGAAACCAGCCCATCGTTGGCGCCCAGCACGGCGGCGCGCAGGGCATTTCCGCCCGCAGAGCGATGACGCCCCTCCACCATTGCGACGGCACTGCCCGTGTTTCCACTGGCTGCCCCGCTGATCTGCGTCAGCGTGCGGGCATGGGCCTTTTCGTCGGCGGCCATGGCGGCCGTCTCCGCTTCGGGCTGATCATCGTAGGCGCGGCTGTCGCTGGCCTCGTTGCCGACGATGGTCTGCAGGACCAGCTTCGGCCCGAACCAACGTGTCAGCTGACCGAGGGTCCGCGCGCGCCAGGAGGGGCGGCTGGGCAGATTCGGGGCGCCAGCCTCCTTTAATTTGGCCGCCCAGACGGCGCCATGCTTTTCTTCCGTGTCTGCCAGCCTGGTGTACACCTCAGCCAGCTTCGCGTTCTTCTCCGCGGCGGCCAGGGCGCGATATTGATAGGAGCCGTCGATCTCCTTTTGCAGGTTGGCGCGATAGCGCTCCAAATCTTTGGGAGTGGTCATGTTATTCTCCTTTCAATTGGAAAATATACGTCGAGAAAGGCGGTAATTCCAGTGTGGGAGCGAAATTCTTGAATCCGCCTTGCGAACTCACGTTCAACGGATTGGCTGCATCCCCGCCCATCAAAGAGATCAGGGAGTACTGGCCTGCAGGCAGCGCTGACTTATCCAGGCTGATCGTATAGCCTTTGACGGGATCCGCGCCCAGGTTAATCAGCACGAGAATGTTTTCTCCATCCCTGCTGCGGATGGATGCAAACACCGCCGAGCTGCCCGACTTGGCGAAAGCGGTCTCGTTCGACCTGAGGGCGGGATGCGCATTCCGCAAGCTGATCAGCGCCTGATAGTGGGACCAGAGCGAAGCGGGGTCCGCCATCTGTGCTTCGACGTTGACTGTGTCGTAATCGGACGCCACGCTTCTCCAGGGTTTGCCTGTCGTAAATCCCGCGTTTTTCTCCGCCGACCATTGCATGGGTCGCCGAATATTTTCGTCGGGTTTGAACCCGATCATGCCGATTTCTTCGCCGTAGTAAAGGAAAGGCGTCCCGGGTGAGGTCAGCAACAGGGATGCGGCGACCTTGGCTTTGCCTGTATTGTTTCCGAGAGTGAACATCACGCGGTCCTGGTCGTGGTTGGACAGGAACGGGGCGTATTGTCCCTCGGGCATGAGGGTGGAACTGATCTTCAACGCGGTCACGGCGGGAGTCGCTTTTCCGCTGTTGGCCGAGCCGATAAAGGCGGTGGCCAGGTTGAAGTCGAAGACCAGGTCGAGTTGGTCGCCGCTGGTATAGCTGGCCAGGGTCTTGTCGTTGTCGCCCGAGATTTCACCGACCGTCAATGCGTTGGGATTATCCGCTTTATAAGCCACGCGATAGCCTTTGAACCATTCGTGCGTGGCCTGGGTGTTTTGCTGCTGTGTCCCATCCTCGATCAAGTGCTTGGCTGCGTCGAGACGGAACCCGTCCACGCCCACATCTTTCAGCCAGAAGGCGCTGACCTTTTCCATTTCCTGGGTCACGGCGGGATTTTCGTAGTTCAGGTCGGGCATGAAACTTTCGAAGATGCCGTAGTAGTATCCGGTCGTGGAGGGATGCCATACCCGCTCGCCCCACGGCCCAGAATACTTGGGGTCGGTGTCGCTCCAGATATACCAGTCGCGATAGGGGGAATTAGCGTCGCTCTTTGCGGATTTGAACCAGGGATGTTTGTCTGAGGTGTGATTTAAGACCATGTCGATGATTACATGGATCCCGCGTTTATGGGCCTCCTGAAGCAGGTTCTTGAAGTCATCCATCGTTCCGTATTGCGGATTGACCGAATAATAATCGGTGACGTCATAACCGTGATAGGAAGGGGATGGGAAAATGGGCATGAGCCAGATGCCCGTCACACCCAGGTCGGTGGTGGTGTTTGGATCACCGTCATTGAGATAATCCAGTTTGGCGGTGATCCCGTTGAAATCACCGATACCGTCCCCATTGCTGTCATTGAAGCTGCGGACAAAGATCTCGTAGAAAACCTGACCATTCCACCACGGACCCGTTTCGGCGGGGATCGGGGTGGGCGGCAGGGGAGTGACAGTGGGCGGGGCTGGTGTGGCGGGAGCACAGGCTGTCAGCAGGAATACAAGGGTCAGGAGGGAGAGCAATTTATTCTTCATTTGAACTTCCAGAATAAAAAGGGCGGTCGCTGGGACCGCCCCGAAATTTGTATTGCTGTCCCTTTAGCCTTTCACGCTGCCGAGCGTGAGGCCCGAGATCAGCCACTTGGACGAGTAGAGGAACAGGATCATGACCGGGATGGCGATCAGCACCGAGGCAGCGGAGAATTGTCCCCACGACACGGTGAACTGTTGGGCATAGGTGAAAATGCCCAAAGGCCAGGTGAACATCTCGTTCTTTTGCAACACCACGCGTGCCACAAGGTACTCGCTCCAGCCACCCATGAAGCTGAAGAGGAAAGCAATGGCCAGGGCAGGGGTGGAGAGCGGCAGAATGATCTGCGTGAACACGGTGAAACGCGAAGCGCCGTCGATCAGGGCGGCTTCTTCGAGATCGACCGGGATGGTGTCAAAGTAGCCTTTGAGGGTCCAGATCGTCAACGGCACGGAACTGACCGAGTAGGCAATGATCAATCCCAGGGCGGTGTTGATCATCTTCAACTGGGCCAGCATGATGAACAATGGCAGAAGCAGCATGCCCGCCGGGATCATCTGTGTGGTCAGCAGGAAGATCAACCCCGCAGTGCGCCCGGGAAATTTGAAGCGCGAAAACGCATACGCGCTGATCGCAGCCAGGATCATGCTGATGATGGAGGTGACACTGACAACCGAAAGGGAGTTCCAGAGCCACAGGAAGAAGTCGGAGGTGCGGTTCTTTTCGGGCGAGCCAAAGAGGACTTCCTTGTAGTTGTCGAGGGTTGCATTCTCAGGGATGATGCGCAGGTCGGTTGTCAGCAGGGTGTCATTGGGGCGCAGGGAGATGGTCACCACGCGCAGGGCGGGATACACAGCGATGACGGAGGCAATGATCAGCGCGGCATGGATCAGGATCGTCTTGAAGGGGCTGTCACCCCGCGCGCGATAGAAGAACCAGCGCAGGAACTTGGTGATCGGATTGGGATTGGATTTTGAGGTTGACATCGTGGTTTCCTTTGCCGCTTATTCGCTGACCGATTTCAGACCATTGGTAATGCGCAGGTAGAACAGGGTAAACAGGAACAGGATCACGAAAATCACCAGCGCAAACATTGCCGTAAATCCGTACCGATAGAACTGAAACGCGGCTTTGTACATGGACGAGACCAGGATGTCGGTCTTTTCCTGCGGGCCGCCCTGCGTGATCAGGTAGATGATATCGAACTTGTTGAAGGTCCACACGACGCCGAGCACGATCGCAGGGGTCAACACGGGGCGCAGCAACGGCAGCGTGATGCTGACGAATTGCTGCCACTTGGAGGCGCCATCGATCTCCGCGGCTTCGTAGTATTCCTTCGAAATGCTTTGCAGGCCACCAAGGATGATGACCGACATGAACGGGATACCCAGCCAGATGTTCGAGATCAGGATGGAGACGAACGCCCAGAACGGATCCTGTTTCCAACTCACTGGACCGATGTGGGCGGACAGCCACGAAAATAGATTTCCTATCCCGATGATGTTGACCGTCCCCTGGCTGACGGAGGTCAGCCAATGGTTGAGATCCGTCAACAGGATGTTGAACAGGCCATAGCGGCTGTCGAATTCATTGCGCAATGCCATAGCCGCAATCGTGGTGGGGATGGCCCACGGGACGATCAGAAGGGTGCGATAGAAGCCTTGCAGTTTCATTGGGCGGTGCAGTAACAGAGCCAGGGCCATGCCGCCGCCGACGTGGAAAGTGACGTTGATGACCGTCCACAGGACGGTACGCCCAAGCACCTCGAAGAACCTCGCATCTTTGGCCACCTTTCCTGTGAACAGGGTGACCAGATTATTCCACCCGTAAATCAAGCCGTATTGAGCATTTTTGGTTGCCTGGGTTCCCAGGGATGCATTCGAGAAGGCCAGTTTGATCTCGAAAAGGAAGGGATAAATGATGAGGAACAAAACGCCGATCAACGCCGGGAGGACGAGCAGGTAAGCCAGTCCAAGACGGCTGTGACGGGGAATACTGATCAGGTGAATCACCCCATAGATAATGATGATGATGAGGGATAATACCAGTCCGCTCCATAGCCCGGCGCTGGCCTTGGCTACCCCGGCGCCCAACAACGCCTTTTGGATTGTGCCAAATAGCGTCAGGGGAATATGAATAACGGTGGCAAGGAAGGTGTCCCCCAAGCGATATAAGTCAGTGATTTCAAAGAATGCAAACAGGGTGAGGAGCACCAAGGCACCGAGGACAACCTGCAGGCTGCGCATGATGATCCTGGTGGTGGGGTTCGAGGGCTGGCGGAAGAAGATCTGATAAAAATACGCCTCGATCAATCCCAGACCCAAACCGATCCCGACCAGAAACGTCCCAATTTCCTTGACTCGGGCAACGACCGTTTTCAGGTTGAGGGAAATTCCCGAACTGAACGGTGAAATCAGATAATTAAGCAGAAAATAGATGGCAAAAATACCCACGAGCCAATAAATGTAGGGTAGCAACCGGCGTATTGCGGATTGGTTTTCCATGCTTGGCCTCACAAATACATAAGAATAGAGGGGGGGCAAACGCCCCCCCCTCCAACAGGTAACGGTCGAACTATGGAGTGGCGGTCGGCTGACCGAGCGTAGCGACGCACTCATCGGCAGACTGCTGGGCGGCAGCAGCGGCATCCGCGGGGCTGAGGGTGCCAGCCATGACGCCTTCCAGATTCGGGCGCCAGGCATCCCAGGCGCAGCGCATTTCAGGAGCGGCGGGTTGGCCGCGGCCAACGCTCAGGGCGGCCATGGAGCCAGCCAGGATCGGGTCGCTGGCGATGCTCGGATCCTTCGCAACCTCGGAGTTGGAGGGCAAGCGCTTGAACTCGTCCAACCACTTCTTCTGAACCTCAGCAGAGGTCATGTAGGTGATGAATGTCTTGACAGCTTCCTTGCGGGCGGGATCGTCCAACACGGCCTTGGAGACCATGAAGTACTTGCCAGCGGTCATTTCGGTGTAGGGCTTGCCGTTGATGGTGGGAACCGGGGCAACACCCATCTTGTCACCGAGAGCCTTGGTGTAGTCACCGAGAGACCAGTCGCCGTTGATGATCATGGCGGCCTTGCCGTCCTTCATCAGGGTGTCGGCGCAGTTGTAATCGCATTCAGCGGGGACAACGCCGTCGGTCTTGAGCTTGGCAACGAAGGTCAGGTAGTCGATGAAAGCCTGGTTGTTGAACTGAGGCTTGTCATTCGCATCGAGCGGCCAGCCGCCGAAAGCGCCGTAGAAACCAGCACCCCAGAACGGTTCGTTCAGGTTATAGGCAAAGCCCTGAACGTCACCCGTGGTCAATTCCTTGGCCTTGGTGATCAGTTCATCGAAGGTGGCGGGCGGTTCGGCAATCAGGTCCTTGTTGTAGATCAGCATCAGGTGGTTGCCGTAGTTGTCAGGAACGCCGTAGAGGGTCCCAGCAACAATGGCCGGGTCGAGCGCGCCCTGGAAGAACTGGCCCAGGAAAGCGTCATCGAAGATGTCCTTGGTGGGGGCCACGATGTCGAGAGCGCTGAAGGGACCGGCGAAGTCATTCGGCACGCGGACAACATCGGGAGCGGCATTGGCGAGCGAGGCGGTCTGGAACTGATCGCGCAGCGCTTCGTTTTCGTAGTGAGTGCGCTCAACGGTGATGTTGGGGTTGGCAGCCTGGAAATCGGCAATCAACTGATCGATGAACACATCGACATCCTCGCCTTCCTGTTCCCAGAAGGTGATGGTGATGGGTTCAGCGGGAGCCATGGTGGGGGCCTCAGTGGGGGCTTCGGTCATGGCAGGAGCTTCCGTCATGGCGGGAGCTTCGGTAGCGGGGGCCTGGGTGGCGGTGGTGCCGCAGGCGGCGAGCAAAACACTGGCGATCAGCAGGAAACTGAACGCAGTCCAGAGAGACTTTTTCATTCTCTTACTCCTCTTGAAAGTGAATTAGATGGTGATTTCCCTTGCGGGACATGGTGTCGTTCCAATTTGATGCCTCTGTGTTTTGCGAACCACCTCCTTCCGTGGAGAGATTATCGGATGGCTTCCTCAGTGCTGGCGTCGAAGATATGGAAGTTATCCATATCGAACATCACCTGCGCCTGCTGTCCCACGCGTAACTTCGAGCGCGGGTCGACACGGGCGACGAAGGTGTTCTTGCCACTGACCAGGTACAGGAAGATCTCATTGCCCATCAACTCGGTCACGTCCACCTTGACCGCCACCTTCTCCGCATCGATATTCAGCGGGACGAAGTCGGCGTCGTGAATGTTCTCAGGACGGATGCCGAAGATGACGTCTTTATCAACGTATTGCTTGTAGGGGGCAGCCTTGGCGGCGGGGATCGGGACCACGAAGTCTCCAGTATCGACGATGATCTGGTCCCCATCCTTGCGCAGCTTGCCCGGGAAGAAGTTCATGGCCGGGGAACCGATGAAGCCAGCCACGAACAGG
>CALLJA010000375.1 GCA_938008865.1 uncultured Anaerolineales bacterium | reverse complement strand
CACTTCCACGACACCATCTTCGGCGGCTTTGTCTTCCCGTTCTTCGCTGCCATCTATTACTGGTTCCCCAAAGCCAGCGGACGCCGCATGAGCGAGTTCTGGGGGAAGGTCCATTTCTGGATGATGACTCCCTCCTTCTTTGTGCTGACCCTTGGCATGATGCGCATCGGCCTGCTGGGCATGCGCCGCCGTATCGCGGATTACGACCCCGCGCTGGGCTTCGACTTCACCCACCTGATCCTGACCATTGCGGGTTACTTGATCGCGCTCTCGGTGTTGATCTTCATCATCAACTTCTTCCACAGCATGAAGCACGGCGAGAAAGCCGAAGGCAACCTGTGGGAATCGCGCTCGCCCGAATGGCAGGTTCCCTCGCCGATGCCGATGCACAACTATGAGCACGCCTTCGAGGTGGTCGGCGAACCGTACGATTACGGCCTGGCGGGTTCGCGCTACGTCAAGTTCGAAAACGAAAAGTAAAGGGTAGGGCTCGATGACACACACACAAGACAAATCCACCGCCATGCGCCAGGGCGTACTGATCTTCATCTACCTGGGCGTGCTGACGGCGCTCGAATATTTCATCGCGGTCGCCTTCGAGAATGTGCCTCTGCTGGTGGTGGTGGCGCTGGTGAAGGCGGGACTGGTGCTGTACTACTACATGCACATCTACCGCCTGAACGAGAACGACGGCTCGGACGAACATTCCCTGGCCTACAAGACGGGCACCAACCGCCTGGGCCTGTGGCTGTTCCTGCTCTCGGACGCCTTCGTCTTCGGCGGCCTGATGGTGGCGCGCGTCAACCTGCTGGGTATGACCCGTCCGCACCTGAACCAGGTCCTCGGCCTGGCCGTGACGGCCGTGCTGCTGATCTCGTCCTTCTTCATGAATCGCGGTGAGACCGCCATGTCGCGCGGCGACCGCAAGGGCTTCCTGCTCAACACCTCTATTACGCTGGTGCTGGCCCTGGCCTTCCTGCTGGGCGTGGTGGCCGTGGAATGGCCGACTGCTGCCCACGAGGGTCTGACTCCCAGCTCGGGCGTGGCAGGCGCTGTCTTCTACATGATGACGGGCATGCACGCCTTCCACGTGCTGACGGGCGTGCTGTTCCTGATCATCATCCTGCGCAACGGCGTGCGCGGCGTATACACCGCCGAGAAGCATTGGGCCGTGGAAGCCGCCGCCGTCTACTGGCACTTCGTGGACGTGGTCTGGATCTTCTTCTACCCCGCGCTCTACCTGATCGGGAAGGTCCTGTAACGGCCTCTTAGGTTCGGTTAACTGAAAGATGGTATGATGTCGGGGCGGCCAACAGGTCGCCCCGCTTTTTTCGGAGGTCATCGCATGGATCGCAAGTTGGTTTGGGTTGGGGTTGGTTCGCTGGTCGTCGTCCTGGTGGGAATCCTGCTGGCTTATCTGTTTACAAAACCGCCCAGTTACCTTGGTACCACGTATGAGCCCCTGCCCGCGCCCGAGATCGACATGCCCCTGGCCAACGGGACGCAGTTTCGCCTGAGCGACCACAAGGGCCAGGTGGTGCTGCTCTTCTTCGGCTACACCTCGTGTCCCGACGTGTGCCCGACCACGCTGGCCAGCCTCAAACTGGTGATGGATGAATTGGGCGCGGATTCCGAGCGGGTGCAGGTACTCTTCGTCACCATGGACCCTGACCGCGACACGCCCGCCCGTACGCAGGACTACGCCAGCCGCTTCCACCCGACCTTCCTCGGCCTCTCGGG
>CALLJA010000374.1 GCA_938008865.1 uncultured Anaerolineales bacterium | reverse complement strand
GACATTCCGAGATCGCGCACCTTTTTGAACAGGCCATGCAGGGCGGCCTGATCCGCTACAGGTCCAGATAGAAGCACGTCGCCGTTCTCTTCCAGCGTGATGGTCAACCCGTCGAACCACGACATCCATTGCGCGTCCAACTGTCCCTTGAGACGGATTTCGTAGAGCGAAGCATGTGGGGGCGGTTTATCGGGCATTGTTTTCTCTTGGTTACTGTCTGTAAGATACCGCTGGAGGTGGTGAGATGTCATCACCATATGATGTGATTGAGGTGGTGATTGGGCGCAAAACAAAAAACTCCAGCGGGCAGGGCTGGAGTTGGCTTGGAGATGTTTCGGTCGTTAGAATAGATCGAGTTCTTCCGCGCGGCGGACGGCGGCCCGACGGTTGTTGACCCCCAGTTTGTTGAAAATATTTTTGGTGTGGGTGCGCAAGGTGTTGAGCGACACGGTCAGCCGTTGGGAAATTTCGGGGCCGCTCAATTCGCTGCGGAGCAGGTTAAGTACTTCCATTTCGCGCTCGCTCAAAGGTTCGACCATTTTAGTGGCCCTGGGCTGTGAAACGGTTTTTGTTGAATTGGGGAAGAAGTCCAAAATACGATCCACATAACCGGGCAAAGGGTGGGCATTCGCAGGCATGGTGGACCGATATTCGGAAATCAGCGACTGCATCGGTATGCCTTCATCCACGAAAGTGCGGATGTGTCCCTCTGGTTCTGCCAGGATCAACGCGTGTTCCAGCGCGGCGAGCGCTTGCGGTTGATCGCCCTGCGCCTGATAAAACAACGCCTGCGTGGACAGGATTTCGATTGCGCTTCCCGTTCGCTTTTGCAAGTTGGCTAGCGCCAGCAGTCGTTCCAGTAAGTGGCCGACATCTTCAAAGTCGCGTTCCACCAGGTGTGTCCGCGCCAGGGTAAGATGTTCGTACTCGACGAGATAATTTGCCTCATCCTTGACCGAGAGGCCGCGCTCCCGTGCCCAGGCTTGAGCCTTGTCGAGCCGCCCTTGTTTCAGATAAATCCGCGCCTTGCGGGCCGCGGCTGGCTGCAGCATGGGGATCGGGTTTTTGATGTAGCCCCGCTCTGCTTCGTCCAACGATTGGAGCGCGGCATCCCACTCCCCGGCGGATTCCTTGAGGCGGGCCTGAGCCAGCCCCCAGCGGTACGGCCAGTCGATCAGCGTGGTGCGTTGACCCAGGTCGGCGACGACTTGCAGGCGTTGCGCTGCCGTCTGATCATCGCCGCGTTCGTGGGCGAGCATGGCCAACCCCAGGTGATGATGGGCGGTGACAACCTCCGCTTCCCCGCCCAGCGCGGCAGCCTGTTGGATGGCATGACGGAGGGCCCTTTCAGCTGCGTCCAAACGCCCCAACGTTATTTGCATGTCACCCACAACAAAGGCACTGGCAATCGCATACATTTGGTTGCCCATTTTTTGCATATCATCCATCCAGGTATGCATGGCTTGCAGCGACGCTTCTACGTTGCCAGCGGCCCATTGGGTAAATCCGAGTGTGATGGCGGCCTGGGAGCGGATCAAGGGGTCGCTTTCTGGAATGATTTGAACGGACATCTCGGCATATCGGACCGTTTCAGACTGGTTGCCTTCGATCTGGGCGTTCCCCGCGCGGATCAGGGCAATATTCCCCGGTATGGATTTGAACTCTTCCCGGTCTTTCACTCCCGCCAGCGCGCGTTCGGCGTGTTGAAGGTATATTTCGCTGGGTCCCACCTCTCCTACATCTGAATACGCCCACCCTGTTTTGACGCAAAGCCAGGGATTGGAATAAACCGCCGCGTTGGGAAGTTTTTTCACCCAGCCAAGCCAGGCGAGGGTCTGGAAGTTGCGTTCCATGCTTTGCCAGGCTGCTTCAGCCAGGCGCGCCGCCCGCTCGAAATCGTCGGCTGCAAGAGCGTGTTGGAAAGCGTTGGCCAGGTCGTGATTAGCCTCATACCATACGCTGGCGCGCAGGTGATATTCGGGGAGTGCCTTGGGTTGACCAAGCCGCTGGCGCAACAGGTCGCCAAACAGGTGGTGATAGCGATACCAACGCCGTTCCTGGTCGAGCGGGACGACGAACAGGTTGGCGCGGTCGAGATATTCGAGGGTCTGCTGCCCGAAAGCGGGAGCGGAGTCCAACACCGCATCGCACAGCGGTCCGCACATGCGGTCGAGGATGGAGGTGCGCAGGAGAAAAGCCTGGATGTTTTCGGGCTGGCGCTCCAGCACCTCTTCGATCAGGTAATCGAGTACAAAACGATGGCTGCCGGTGAAAGAACGGATGAAACTTGCGGTATCTGAAAGCCCCTGCATGGAAAGCGCAGCCAATTGCAGGCCGGCGATCCAGCCCTCGGTGCGGGTTTCCAAGGCAGAGACGTCTTCCGCCGAGAGATTCAATCGCATCACGCGATTCAGAAACACAGCGGCTTCGGCGGGAGCAAAACGCAGGTCGGCGGCGCGCAGTTCGGTCAATTGTCCGCGCACGCGCAGGCGGGTTAGCGGCAAGGATGGATCTTCCCGTGTGGCAATGACCAGGTGCATCTGGGGCGACTGGTGTTCGATGAGGAAGGTCAGGGTTTGATCCGCCGCTTGCGAGTCGATCGAGTGGTAGTCATCCAGAACAAGGAGGAAACTTTCGGGGAGGGCGGAAATTTCGTTGAGCAGGGCGGTCGCAATGGCTTCGTTCGAGGGCGCCTGGGAAGACTGGAGCGCACTCAACATCCCCCCACCAAATCCCGCCTTGATGGTCTGTAATGCCGCTATTAGATAAGAGAGGAAACGCGCTTGGTCATTATCCCCTTCATCCAATGACAACCATGCGACTGGCTTCCCACAACTGGCGGCCCACTCACTGGTCAGGGTGGTCTTTCCAAAGCCGGCGGAGGCAGAAATAAGCGTCAATTTGTGGCCTCTGGCCAGGCCATCATTCAAGCAGGCAATCAGCCTTGGGCGCGTAACCATGTCGGGCCGAAGCGCAGGGGCGTAAAGTTTTGTGGCCAGGACCGGCGTAACCATGAATACATTATAAAACATGCAACCCGAAAGGGATGCAGCCTTTGCCGCCTCGGCGTCGAAATATGAAAAAAGCCCCGTCCGTTCGAGGATAGGGTGGTACAGCCTCAAGTCAGTCACCTTGCGACTGCGGGCTGAAATTTACACCTGGCCTCAGATATATAGGGCGTTGGTCAAATCCGTTGCAGTTATAAACCTTGATGCCAGTAATCAACATTAATTGAAAAATTGCCTCTTGAAATTTGATTCGAATGGTGTATCATTAACACATGAGTATATATTCACATGTTGAAAGGTAATGCAACCATGTCTTCAAAGATTCTTGACGAACATTCTGCCGCGCATGTGGCTGAACTCTTCCGGGCTTTTAGTGATACCAGCCGCGTGCAGATCATGTCCGCCTTGTTGGACGGCGAAAAAAATGTCAGCGTCCTGGCGGACCTGGTTGGCATCAGCCAATCGGCAGTGTCGCACCACCTGCGCGGACTGCGTCAAATGAAGCTGGTGGTTGCGCGGCGGGAGGGGAAGGAGGTGTATTACAGCCTCGTTGACCCTCACATCATCACCTTGTTTCAACAGGGAATTCGGCACATTCAGGAAGATTAGGAAGCCTTGCTCGGTACATGCCATGGAAAGGAGAAAACCATGAACCAAACCATGCCTTTGGCACAACTCATGCGCTTGGTGGTCACGCGTGTCGTGATGTTCTTTGTCTTCCTGGGGCTGTTCCTTTTCCTTCCGGCCGGAACGTGGAAATTCTGGCAGGCATGGATGTGGTTGGTGATGATGATCACACTGATGTTGGTCACACTCCGCTACCTGCTCAAAAATGATCCCGCCCTCCTGGAGCGCCGTATGCGAATGCGTGAACGCGTGGGAGCACAGCAGAAGATCATTGGCATTTCCTTTATCTTCCTTTTGGCATCCTTTATCGTTCCGGGTCTGGATCAACGGTATGGTTGGTCGCAAATGCCTGCCTGGGTGGCTATCCTTGCGGACACGATCGTTGCCATTGGTTATTTGATGGTGCTATGGGTCTTCAAGACAAACACGTACACCTCCCGCATTGTGGAAGTGGAAACGGGACAGAAGGTCATTTCCAATGGTCCGTATGCCATCGTGCGCCATCCCATGTACGTAGGAGCGTTCCTCGTTTATGCGGCGTCGCCGTTGGCGCTGGGTTCCTACTGGGCTGTCTTGCCGGGCTTGATGATTCTGCCGGTGTTGATCTTCCGTATTCTTGACGAGGAAAAACTCCTCCTGCGCGACTTGCCCGGCTATCGCGAATACACCCAGAAGGTGACGTATCGCCTCCTGCCGGGGATCTGGTAATTCGTCCCACACACTCAGGAGCGCTTCGAGATGACCATCATTTTTCGCAACCTCCTACGGCGCAGAGTCCGCACCCTGCTGACCATCATCGGGATCGGCGTCGGCGTGACCGTGATCATCGCCCTCGGCGCGCTGGCCGACGGATTCAAGGCGGGCTACGGCGCGATGATGCGCGGCAGCAAAGCCGACCTGGTGCTCAGTCAGCCCGACACGATGGATGTCAGCTACAGCGCAGTAAAGGAAGAGGTTGGCGATGGGTTGGCCGCCATGCCCGAGGTCGAGGCGGTGAGCGGAATGTTACAGGGCCTGGTCCAGACTGAAAGCGAGCCGTTCTTCTTCGTGTTCGGTTATCCCGCCGACAGTTTCATGTTGGAGCGTTTCAAGGTCAAGGACGGTTACGACCTCTACGACCGCATCCCGCGCGACCTGCGCGGCAAACCGATCCTGATGGGCTCGGCCGCGGCAGAGGTGATGAAGAAAAGCGTGGGCGATACCTTTCGCATTACGAACACCACCTATCGCATTGTCGGCATTTATGAAACGGGCGATGTGTTCGAAGACAGCGGCGCGCTCCTGCGCCTGGAAGACGCGCAGCAACTGCTGGGCAAAAGCAATCAGGTCAGCATTTTCTACATTCGTCTGGCAGATGCGCGCCTGCACGAACGCGTGGAGCAACGCATCGAGCGCAAATGGCCAGACTTGCTATTGAGCAGCACATCCGAGTTCGCCAACCAGCAATCCATGCAATCCATCCTCGAAGGATTTGTGTGGGTCATCGGCGGCCTGGCAATCGTCATCGGCGGTGTGGGCATGTTGAACGCGCAACTCATGGCGATCTTCGAGCGCACGCGCGAGATCGGCGTGCTGCGCGCCACGGGTTGGAAGCGCCATCAGGTGCTGGGGATGATCCTCGGCGAATCGATCATCATTTGTCTTGTGGGCGGATTCTTTGGGATTTTGATGGGCTGGCTTCTGTTGATCGGGCTCTCCAACGTGACGGTGCTCATGGGGATGCGGACCGGTTCCCTCGCCCCCGGGCTGGTCGCTCAGGCCCTGGGCGTGGTGCTCCTCCTCGGCCTGGTCGGCGGACTGTACCCAGCCTGGCGGGCGTCCCTGCTCCGTCCCGTGGAAGCTCTCCGCTACGAGGGCGGAAGCGCCCGCGTCCGACGATTGCCCTTCGGTGGGATGGCTGTCCAAAGTCTGTGGCAGCGCTCGACGCGCAGTCTGCTCACCCTCGGCGCCATTGGCTTGACCGTTGGCGCGATCATTTCCCTCGAAGCGGTCGTGCAGGGATTCGTCGCCTCGTTCACGGGGATGGCGAATGGCACGCAGGCCGAGATTCTGATCCGCCAGGCGGACATCGCCGACACGACTTTGAGCGTGATCGACGAGCGCGTGGTGGACTCCATCGCGGCCATGCCCCAGGTACATAGCGCCAATGGGGTGATGTTCACGGGCTTGATCCTGCCCGACTCGGGCGTGATCTTTTTGCTGCAAGGGTATTCCCCCAACTCCTTTGCCATTCGGCGTTTCAACATTGTCGAAGGTGGAGCACTCACCAGCAACCGCCAGATATTGTTGGGACGGTTGATGGCCGATACGCTCAAAAAAGAAGTGGGCGACGTGGTGGAGCTGAGCGGGACGCGCTTCAAGGTGGTGGGCATTTATGAGACCAATATCGGCTGGGAGCAGACGGGCGGAGTCGTCACTTTGCGCGACGCGCAGAACTTCATCGGAAGGCCGCGGCAGGTGAGCATGATCGCGGTCAAGGTCAAGGAGCCCGGTCAGGCTCAGGCGTTGGTCGAGCGGATCAATGTCAAGTATCCAGGCGTGTACGCCGCGTTGTCGTCCGACTTTGCCGAGCAGATGCCCGACATCCAAAGTTCCAACGCCATGTTGGATGGAATCTCGCTCATCGCACTTATCGCGGGCGGACTGGGCGTGCTGAACACGATGTTGATGTCGGTGTATGAGCGTACGCGTGAAATTGGCGTGCTCCGCGCGTTGGGCTGGCGGCGGACGTCGGTGCTGGGGATGATCCTGCGCGAAGCGGTGTTGTTGGGCGTGTTGGGAGGCGTGGCAGGAATTGTCTTGTCGCTTGTGATGGTCGAGTTGATGCAGCAGAGTGCCGCGTTTTCCTCCTGGGTCACCCCGATGTGGAAGCCAGAAATTTTTGCGCGCGCGATTTTGCTTTCCGTCTTCCTGGGCGTGATCGGCGGGTTGTATCCCGCTTATCGCGCCACGCGCCTCAGTCCCGTGGAGGCGTTACGGTATGAATAAGTTTGACAAAGGATGTTGCCATGAAACCCTATCCTAAACTTCTCTTTGCCCTTGTGATTTCCAGCCTGCTGTTGATGTCGTGTGGCTCTGGTCTGGAAGCCACACCTGTGCCCGAGGCCAATGATACGGCGAACTTCGATGTCATTATCACCGCAACGGGTGTGGTGATTCCAGCAACGTGGGCGGCGTTGAGTCCGCACATCCCTGGCGCGGTGGATGAGGTGCTTGTCAAGGAAGGCGAACGCGTGAGCGCGGGACAGGCCCTCGTGCGACTCGACGGTCAAGCCGCGGCAAAAGCGCAACTCGATGCGGCTCAACAAGCTTACGACGCCATCCTCCGCAACGAGGACGGTGAGCGTGCCCGTCTGTGGCTGGCGTACATGGATGCGCAAAAAGTCCGCGAGACCGCGCAGAAAAAATGGAACGACATCAACCTGAACGACATCGAGAACCGCATCGAAGATCGCCAGAAGGATGTCGAAGATCGGCAGGCGGATCTAATGCAGGCTCAGGAAACGTTCGATAACTACAGGAGCCTCGGCAAGGATGACTCGAAATACAAGAACGCCAGCCGCGAATTGGACGACGCACAGGCCGAATACGACGAAGCTGTGAAGCGGCTCGAGTCCACCGTGCGTGAGCGCGACGTCCCCCGCGCCAATTTGGATGCAGCTCTGGCCGCCGAAGCCGAGGCCAAATACCAGTACGAGCGCACGCTGGACGGCGTTCACGCCGACCAACTTATGCTGGCCAGGTCACGACTCGATGCGGCACGGGAGGCCTTTGACGCATACGTAGTCACTGCTCCTTTCGATGGCGTGGTCTGCAATTTGAACGTGCGGGTTGGCGAATGGGTCATGCCGGGCATGTCCATCCTGCAACTGGGCGACCTTGCCAATCTGCGCGTCGAAACCACCGACCTGAGCGAGATCGACGCGGCGCGCGTCCACGCGGATGACGCGGTCTCGGTCACCTTCGACGCGCTCCCCGAGGCGGTGGTCAAGGGCAAGATGTTGTGGGTTGCGAAAAAATCCGCCGAAGGTTCGGGCGTGAACTACACTGCGGTCATCGTGCTGGATTCCATTCCCGAAGGCCTGCGCTGGGGCATGACCGCTTTTGTGGATATCGAGGTGAGGCCGTGAACACCAATCTGATGATCGAGACCCACGACCTGACGCGCATCTACGGCGACGGCGAGGAGATCCGCGCACTGGATGGCGTCACCATGTCCATCGAGGCGGGGGAGTTCGTGGCTGTCATGGGCCCGAGTGGCAGCGGCAAGAGCACGCTATTGCATGTGCTCGGCGCGCTCGATGCTCCTACCAGCGGCAAGGTCTTCGTCAACGGACAGGACTTGTCCATCCTGCGCGACGTGGATCGCTTTCGCGCCAAGACGGTCGGCTTCATGTTCCAACTGCACAACCTGCTGCCCACACTGACTGCCCGCGAAAATGTGGAAATCCCGATGGTGGGATTCCTCGACGCAGGAGCGCGTCGAAAACGCGCAGAGGAACTGCTCGCTCTGGTCGGGCTAGCGGGGCGGATCGGGCATCTACCAGGGCAACTCTCGGGTGGGCAGCGTCAACGCGTCGCCGCGGCGCGTGCCCTTGCCAACCGTCCTCCCCTCATCCTTGCTGACGAACCAACTGGAAGTCTGGATACGACCGCCGGACAGGAGTTGATGAAACTGCTCAAAGAGTTGAATCAATCCCAGGGTGTCACTTTCGTTGTCGTTACCCACGACCCGAGCGTCGCCCGTCAGACCCGCCGTGTGCTGGTGATGGCCGATGGAAGAATTGTCCGCGAAGACCGCATTGGTTCACCGCTGGAGGAGGATTTGAAAATGTGGCGACACTCCGGGCTGGGTCAGCAGATTGTCTCTGGCAATCATAGTGAACTGCACGCCCTCGGAATATCCGATCATCAGGTGGACGACGTGAAGGTTGTGTTGGATTTGGCAAATGG
>CALLJA010000373.1 GCA_938008865.1 uncultured Anaerolineales bacterium | reverse complement strand
AGTTCGGCGATGCTGTTGACGCGCAACACGCCGCTGCGGCGGAAGGCCACTTCGAGCACCTCGTCGCTGCCCGTGAGCGAGCCTGTGTGCGAGGCGGCGGCCTTGGCGGCACCCTCGGTGCGACCCGGCTTGATGACGATGATCGGCTTGGTCATGGCCACTTCGCGCGCAGCGGAGAGGAAGGCGCGCGCGTTGCCGATGGTTTCCATGTAGATGACGATGCTCTTGGTGTGCGGGTCGTCGCCCAGGTAGTAGATGAGGTCCGACCAGTCCACGTCGAGCATGGAGCCGATGGAGACGAAGGAACTGAAGCCGACGTTCTCGCGCAGCGACCAGTCGAGGATGGCGGTGCAAAGCGCACCCGACTGGCTGATGAAGCCCACGCTGCCGCGGCGGGCGATGGTGGTGGCGAAGGTGGCGTTCAGGCCGCTGATGGGATTCATCACGCCCAGGCAGTTCGGGCCGATGATGCGCATGTTGCCGCGGCGGGCATGTTCGAGGATCTGGCGTTCGAGTTCCACACCCTCGGGTCCCGTCTCCTTGAAGCCGGCCGAGATGACGATGGCGCTCTTGATGCCGAGGTCCACGGCTTCCTTGATGATGGCGGGCACGGACGGGGAGGGGGTCACGACCACGATCAGGTCCACCACCTCGGGCAGTTCCGAGAGGGACGCATAGGCCTTGATGCCCAGCACGCTGGGGCGTTTGGGATTGATCG
Source organism: uncultured Anaerolineales bacterium (assembly GCA_938008865.1). Taxonomy (GTDB): domain Bacteria; phylum Chloroflexota; class Anaerolineae; order Anaerolineales; family Villigracilaceae; genus JACPVF01. Next base: position 6,502 of record CALLJA010000373.1, on the reverse strand, counting down.
GGTAGATGGTGCCGCCGAAGGAACTGCTGATCAAATTCCACAGGATGGTGCGGCCGACGCTGCCCTGGGTTTCGGTTGCGCCGACCACGGCCACACTTTTGGGGGCGAAAATGCTATCCAGAGCCTGACGCCCGTAGTTGAGCACGTCGTGAGCGGGGTCGATGCCTGGGGTTACGAGTGGATCCATTGTATTTCTCCTTAAAAATTCTCGCAATTGCGAGGAAAGGTATTGTGATTTTTGTCACTATAACACAAATTCCTGGATTTTTCCTGTTAGTTTTGTAATCGTTTTTATTGAGATAATTCAGGTTTTTGCCTGGAAATGGTGGTTGAAGGTGGGCGCAGAAAAAGCCGATTCCACGCATGGCCGAATCGGCTTTTTCTATGGGAAAACCTGTGTTATCTGGTCGCGCCTGCCCGTACCTCCGCAAGGTCAGGGCAGTTCGCCCAGCAGGGGCAGGTCGAACATCTTGACCAGGAAGACGGACAACTGGGCACGGTTGACGGCGCTGCCCGGGCAGAAGTTCCCGCCGCCGCAGCCGCTGGTGATTCCTTCGCGGGCCAGTTGCTCGATCCAGGCGGCGGCCCAATAACTGGTCGGCACATCGGTGAACAGGCCTGTGGCAGGCGGCGGTGTGTAAGCCGCTCCGTATTTGGCGCGCAACAGGAAGACCGCCATCTGGTCGCGGGTGACGAGGCCGCCCGGACAGAAGTTCCCGCTGCCGCAGCCGCCGCTGATGCCCTCGCGGGATAGTTGTTCGATCCAGGCAGCGGCCCAGTAGGTGGATGGCACGTCTGCAAAGAGCGCGCCCGTGGCGGCGGGCGGCGTGTAAGCCGCCCCGTATTTGGCGCGCAGCAGGAAGACCGCCATCTGGTCGCGGGTGACGTTGATGTTGGGACAGAAGTAGGCGGGCTCGGTGCGGCAGCCGCTGGTCACGCCTGCGTTCTTGAGGCTTTCCACGTATTGCCAGGCCCAGTGGGTGTATTCCACATCCTGGAAACTGGGGGCCTTGATGACGGTGTAGATTTCGCCGCTGGTGAAATTGCCGTTGCCAGGGCCGGGACCGCCCAGCGGGTTGCCCGCCTTGTCGGTGATGGAGTCGTCGTCCACCAGGTCGAGCCGCAGGGCGCCGTTGCCGTCCCCGGTCACGATTGTGACCGTGTAGATGCCGTCAATGGCATCGAACCTGGAAATGCGGGCGCGCGTCAGGCCGTAGGTGGTGAGCGCGAAGTCGCTCACGTCCACGCCTTTGACGGGTTTGGAGAACGTCACCTGGTATTCCACACGGAATTGCGAGGTGGGGTCTTCGTAGGTGCGGACAATGCTGGTAACAATGACCGAGCCGTTGGCGGTGAAGTTGGCCGTAACCGCGCGCGCGGCGGTCATGTTAACCGTGGTCGGGTTGGCCGAGCCGCTGGCGTCGCCGCCCCAGGACGAGAAGTTGTAACCCGCGTTGGGGGAGGCCGTCAGTGTGACAGGCGTGCCGTGCGCGTACTGCGTGCCGCCATTGCAGTTCGGTGCGGGGCTGGCATGGACCGATCCGCCTGCCGACGGATTGGCGCTCACGTTCAAGCTGTAGCAGGCCTGGCCGAAGTTGGCCGTCACCGAGCGCGCGGCGGTCATGTTAACCGTGGTCGGGTTGGCCGAGCCGCTGGCGTCGCCGCCCCAGGACGAGAAGACGTAACCCGTGTTGGGCGCAGCCGTGAGCGTGACGGTGGTTCCGTGAGTGTATTGCGTGCCGCCATTACAGTTGGGTGCGGGGCTGGCATGGACCGATCCGCCCGCCGACGGACTGGCGCTGGCGTTCAGAGAATAGCATAACAGGCTGAAGTTGGCCGTAACCGAACGGTCTGCGCTCATGAGAACCGTGGCAGGGTTGACCGTGCCGCTCGAATCGCCGCTCCAGGACGAGAAGCCGTAACCGCTGTTGGGGGAGGCCGTCAGCGTGACGGTGGTGCCCGTGACGTATTTCGCGGGATTGCTGACGCAGTTGGGCGCAGGGCTGGCCTCGACCGTGCCGCTGCCCGCCGGGCTGACCGTGCTGGTCAGCGCATAACAGACCTCGCTGAAGACGGCTGTGACGGAACGGTCCGCGGACATGCTGACGGTGGTTGGGTTGGCCGAGCCGCCAGCATCGCCGCTCCAGGACGAGAAGGCGTAGGTGGCGGATGGGTTGGCCGTCAGCGTGACGGTCGTCCCGCCGCGATATTTGCCCGGGACGCTGGCGCAGTTGGGGGCGGGGCTGGCGTCCACCGAGCCGCCGGCTGCGGGGCTGACGCCGGTCGAGAGGCTGTAGCACTGTTCGTCGAAATTGGCGGTCAGCGTCAGATCGGAGGATAGGTTGAGAACGAGCGGGTTGGTTGTCCCGCTGGCGCCGCCGCTCCAGGACGAGAAGGCGTAGCCTGTGTTCGGCGCAGCCGTCAATGTGACCTGTGTGCCGGCGGCGTAGCGGCCCGCATCCCCCGGACAGTTGGGGGCGGGGCTGGCATCCACCGTGCCGCTGCCCAGCGGGTTGACGCCAGTCGAGAGGGTGAAGCAGGTCTGGTCGAAGTTGGCGGTGACGGAACGCCCGGCGGTCATCGTAACGGTGGTCGGGTTGATGGAGCCGCTCGCGTCGCCGCTCCACGAGTTGAACCCGAAGCCGACGGCGGCCTGGGCGGTCAGGGTGACGACCGTGCCGTGGGTGTACTGTGTGCCGCCGTTGCAATTGGGGGCCGGGTTGGCGTCCACCGAGCCGCCGCCCAGCGGACTGACGCCGGTCGAGAGGCTGTAGCAGGGAATGGTGAAGGACCAGGCGGCGTTATCGTCGGCATAGGTAACGCCGCCGATGTTGACGGCCCGCACCTGCCAGAAGTAGGTGGTGCCCGGGGTCAACCCGCTGAGGGGAACGCTGGCGGCGGCGCCGTTGTTATTCCAGGCGGCGCAGCCGATTGCGGGCGCGGTGTAATAACAGTATTCGTAGCGGGCCGCGCCGAAGCTGTCCTCCCAACTCAGGGTGGGAGAGGTGCTCTGGTCGTTGGAAAGGTCCGCAGGGCTGGTCTTGTGGAAGGCGGCGGGCGGGTCGGTGAGCGCGCCGTGATCGACGATGAACACATCGCGCGCGCCGTTGGTGTCGGTGGGGACCAGGTTGCTGGCGTGGGATGTGAACGCCACGTAGCGCCCGTCGGCAGAGAGGACCACCCAGTAGCTTTCATCGTTGGCCTGGCCGCCGTTCGAGTCGACCGAGACGCGCGTGGTCACCTCCGTCTGCATGTCGCGCACGAAGACGTCCTGGTGGTCGTTGGTGTCGTTGGCGACCACGCGGCTGGAGAAGGAGTCGAAGGCCACGTAGCGCCCGTCGCCGGAGATGGAGAAGGAGATGCTGGGCCCGGTGCCCGTCAGGCCGTCGGAGGCCAGGGAGACCAGGCGCGTCTCGCCCGTTTGCAGGTCGCGCCAGAAGGTGTTGATGCTGCCGGTTGGCTGGCTGACGAAATTGGTGGCGCTGGAGGCAAAGGCGATGAACCGTCCATCCGCCGAAATGGACGGGCGGTAACTGACGCCGTTGCCCTGCACGCCGTTGGAATCTGTCGAGACGAGGTGCGTCTGGCCCGTCTGCCTGTCGCGGATGAAGATGTCGCCGAGATTGTTTGTGTCGCCATCTGTCAGGTTCGAAGCCCAGGATCCAAATAGCACGTAACGGCTATCGGCGGAAAGCCCGGGCGGCCAACTGCCGCTGTCCCGGTTTCCTTGGGTGCCGTCACTGCTTACCGAGACGCGCGTGGTGACGCCCGTCTGCCTGTCGTGCAGGAAGACGTCCGAACGGCTGTTTGTGTCGTCGCCGACCAGGTTGGAGGCGCTCGAGTTGAAGGCCACATAGCGCCCATCGGCGGAGACCGTGGGCTGGTAGCTGTAATTGTCACCTTCCGCGCCGTTCGAGTCGACCGAGACGCGCGTTGTGGCGCCCGTCACGCGGTCGTGGATGAAGACGTCGGTCAGGTTGTTGGTGTCGTCCGCGACCAGGTTGCTGGCTTCAGAGTTGAAGGCTACGTAGCGCCCGTCGGCGGAGATGGACGGGCCCGAGCGGTAATTCTCGTTGAAGGTGGCGGGCCCCGAATGCCCGTTGCCTTGCGCGCCGTCGCTGGCGACGGAGACGCGTGTGGTGAGGCCCGTCTGCATGTCGCGCACGAAGACGTCGGCCATGCCGTTGGTGTCGTTGGGCGTCAGGTTGTCGGCGTAGGAGGCAAAGGCGGCGTAGCGGCCGTCGGCGGAGAGCGAGATCCAGGTCGAAGCGCAGTTGCCTTGCAGGCTGTTGCTGTCCACCGAGGCGCGGGTCGTGTTGCCTGGCGTGTCGGAGGCGGGGGGCAGGTTCGAGGCGCTGTAATTCTGGTTGATGCGGTTGCCGTTGACGGGGTCGAACTCGTAATCGCGGCAGCCCGGGGTGAAGGTGTAGCCGTCGAGGTGTGGGATGACCATGCCGGTCCAGCCGTAGGAGACCTCGAAAGCGTAGTCTCCGTTTCCGTTGGCGGTAAAGGTCTTTTGGGTGTTATCGAAATAATGCAGCACCACGCCCGCCGTGCCCGCGTTGCCCGAGATGGTGACCACCGAGCCTTCAGGCAGGCAAATATCGTTCTGCCAGTCGGGCACGATGGCGTCGATGAAGGCGATTACTTCAGGGTCGCTGGAGGTCAACTGGCAGTCGAAGCGGAAGTTTGTCAACTGAGTCAGGTTGACGATGTCGTGCGGGAATTCGCCGCTGAGTTCGTTCGAATATAGCCACAGGGTCTGCAGGTTGACCAGCGCTCCGATTTCAGCGGGGATGGAGCCGGTCAGTAAGTTGGATTCGAGATAAAGTTCCTGGAGCGCAGTCAGCGCACCCAGTTCGACCGGGATGCCGCCTGTGAGTTCGTTCTGGCTGAGATCCAGGGTTTGCAGCAGGGTCAACTGGCCGAGTTCGGCCGGGATCGGCCCGCTGAGATAGTTGGTCTTTAGGAACAGTCGGCGCAGGTTGGTGAGCGCGCCCAACTCCGCTGGGATGCCGCCTGTCAGGTTATTCTCGTAGAGGTACAGATTTTGCAGGCCAGGCAGGTTCCCCAGTTCAGGCGGGATGGATCCGTTCAGGAGGTTATTGCCCAGGTCTAGCTCTGTCAATTGAGACAGACCAGCCAGGCTGGCGGGGATCGTCCCTGTCAGGTTGTTGCCGTAGAGCGAAAGCGCTGTGACAAATCCGCCTGTGCAGGTCACGCCAAACCAACTGCAGGGGGTGTCAGTTTCAAGCCAGCCTGTGCGAGTGATCCAGTTTGCACCGTCAGTGGCGGCGTGTAGTGCCAGCAGCGCATCGCACTCGCTGACGGGGATCTCGGTGACGGAGGCGCAGTCCACGAAGGGCGCGCCTGGGGGGAGGCCTGGTCCCGTTTCGACGGGAGTCGCCTGCTGCGCGGCCAGCGCGGGTGTGGGCAGCCCGGCCTGCACCAGCAGGGATAGAATCATCAGCAGGGAGAACAGACGAGGACGGATGGGCGAGGTCTTGAGGTTCATGATCCCTCCAGGGACAGGGTGAAACCGTGATATTTTCGAGTGTACAACAAAAGCGGTAAAAATCCAGTGATGAATATCCTCCCGGGGTTTAACAAAATTGTTATTTGATGGGGCTTCTCCGTTATAATGTCCCTCCTATGGAAGAACGATTGCAAAAAATACTGGCCCAGGCAGGGTATGGCTCGCGCCGCGCCTGCGAATTGATCATCGAAGCGGGGCGCGTGCGCGTCAATGGATACATTGCTGTCATTGGCCAGAAGGCCGACCCGTTCGTGGACAAGATCGCCGTGGACGGGAAGACTATCTCCGCCCCCGAACAATTGACCTACATCGCGCTGTATAAGCCTCGTAATGTGCTCTCGACCGTCGAAGCGGAAGCGGGCGACCAGCGCCAGACCGTGCGGGACCTGGTTCCGCTCGAAGGGCATCTCTACCCCGTGGGTCGACTCGACTTCGATAGTGAGGGCCTGGTGCTGATGACCAACGACGGCGAATTGACCAACCGCCTGACCCATCCGCGCTACGGGCACGAGAAGGAATACCGCGTGTTGATCGCGCGCCGCCCCGACGAAGAGCAGCTCAATACCTGGCGCAGGGGCGTCATTTTGGAGGACGGGTACAAGACCCAGCCCGCCAACGTCTGGTTCGAGTCGACCTCAGGCAAGGGTGCGTGGATTCGTGTGACGATGGGCGAGGGCCGCAAGCGCCAGATCCGCGAGATTGGTATGTTGCTGGGCCTGCCCGTGGTGCGCATCCTGCGCGTGCGCATCGGCACGCTGCGGTTGGGTAACCTCAAGCCGCGCCAGTGGCGTCACCTGACCAGCGAGGAAGTACAGGCGCTCAAAGGCGGCCCAAAGCCGGGCAAAAAGTAATCGGTTCAGAATAGCTGCCAGTCTTCAAGGAGTTCTCCAAGAACACAGGCTGTATCGTTTTTGATGGGGCGCATCACAAAATCCATTGTAAGGGCCTTGCGCTGATCCCAGCATG
>CALLJA010000372.1 GCA_938008865.1 uncultured Anaerolineales bacterium | reverse complement strand
ATCGAGCCGCTCGTCAAGGAACTGCCGATGGAATACGCCGTCGAAATGAACCGCCTGATCCAACTCCAGATGGAAGGCAGCATCGGTTAGTACGTTATCACGTTTGCATGTTCGAACGTTTCAACCTTTCAACCTGCAAACTTTCAAACGGATAAAATATGCAGGAAAAACCAAAAGTTACAGTTTCAAGGACTCGACGGGCCGACTCTGCCGCGAAGGATTTTGCCTTCACTCAGGCCGATATCCGCGCCCTGGACGGGTCCCCCTATCGGACCCAGGCCTGGGAAGCGTTTAAGCGGCTTTCCCTCCCCACGGTCGCCGACGAACCCTGGCGCCGCACCGACATCCACGCCCTGCCCGCCGACCAGTTCATCTTCCCGAAGGATGGCGCTTTCGAAGACCTGCCGTCCGTCCGCGAGGATTTGCTCAAGCCGCTGACAGCCGACCAGCACGGCGGACAGATCGTCCTGCTGCCTGGCGGCTCGAGGATCGACCTCGATGAAAAACTTGCTCAGAAGGGCGTCATTTTCACTGACCTCAAGACCGCCGAACAGAAGCACCCCGAACTACTGGCTCGAATGCTTGGCAAGACCGTCAACGTGGAAGAAGGCAAGTTTGCCGCGCTGGCGGGTGCCTTCGCCCAGAACGGCGTCGTGTTGTACGTCCCCAAGGGCGTGACGGTGGAAGAGCCGCTGCATTCCGTGCTGTGGGGCCCTGGCGCGAATCTGGCGCACGTCTCGCACATCCTCGTCCTCGTTGATGAAGGCGCGTCCGTCACCTATGTCCACGAGTCGGCTTCGCCTGACGAGACGGGCGTCAACTCGATGCACGCGGGCAGCGTCGAGATCCAGGTCATGCAGGGTGCGTCCCTGCGTTTCGTGGAACTTCAATCCTGGGGTCGCCATGTCTGGAACTTCAGCCACGAGCGCGCCCGCGTCGAACGCGACGGCAACCTCGACTGGATCTTCGGCGCGATCGGTTCGCGCCTGACAAAGAACTTCTCCGAGTTGGACCTGGCGGGGCAGGGCGCCACGGGCCGCATGTCGGGATTCTATTTCACCGATGGCAACCAGCATCTCGACCACGACACCCAGCAGAATCACCTGGCTCCCAACACTACCAGCGACCTGCTCTTCAAGGGTGCGCTCAAAGGGAAAAGCCGCTCCGTGTGGCAGGGCATGATCTACGTTGCTCCTGGTGCGCAGAAGACCGACGGCTACCAGGCCAACCGCAACCTGGTCCTCAGCG
>CALLJA010000371.1 GCA_938008865.1 uncultured Anaerolineales bacterium | reverse complement strand
TGCAGGCGTTTGCCGACCTCGTCCCACAGGCCCGCGATCTCCAGGTAATGCCGCACCGCGGCCTTGTATTCCTTGCGGTCCTTCTTCATCTTGTGGATGTGCATACCGTAGACCACGTTGTCGTAGATGGACATCGGCAGCGGCGAAGGACGCTGGGCCAGCAGGCCCACGCACTTGCGGACTTCGGTCACGTCCACCTCGTGGTCGTAGATATTCTGCCCGTCCACGAGCACTTCGCCCGTGATCTGCGTCCCGTCGGTCAACTCGAGGAAGCGATTGAAACTCTTGAGCAGGGTGGTCTTTCCGCAGCCCGAGGGTCCCATGATGACCGTGATCTGCTTTTTGGGAATCTCGATGTTGACGTTCTTCAACGCCTGCTGCTTGCCGTAATAAACGTTAAGGTTCTTGACTTGAATATGAGAGTCCATAATTACATCCTTATCGTGGGGCGGACTGCTAGTCCGCCAGCGCGGGATGCCATCCCGCGCCACAATTTATTTCACCGTATATTTGTTCAAACGCGACGCCAGCCAGCGCGAGCCAAAGCTGACCGCCAGCACGATGATGGTCAGGATCAGCGCCGAGGCGTATCCACGCTGCTGGACCTCGGGGAAGGGCGAGCCCAACTGGAAGAATACCGCCAGCGGCAGCGACGCCGTCGGGCGCATCAACGAGGTCACGATGCGGTCGGTATAGCCCGCCGTGAACAGCACCGAGGCTGCGTCGCCGATTCCGCGCCCGAAGGCCAGCAGGACGGCCGTCACGATGCCTGGCAGCATCTGACGCGTCACCACCCGCATGGCCACCTCGAAGCGGGTCGAGCCGAGCGCCAGGGCGGCCTGTTCCAGGTCCGCGGGCATGCGGCGGATCACCTCATCCATGGCGCGCACCATGATGGGCAGTTCCACCAACGCCAGCACGATGATGCCCGCCAACAGCGAGGCGCGCATCCCAATGGCGATCATGATCGTGAAGCCAAAAGCTCCGTACACGATGGAAGGGATGCCCCACAGCACGTCCAGCGAAAGCCGCACGTACTGCCCCCATTTCGAACTGCCGAGGTAGGTCTTGAGATACAACGCGATCGGCAGGCTGAACAACATGGCCAACAGCGTGCCGCCCAACGCCAGGTACAACGATCCGATGATGGCATTCAACACGCCGCCTTCCTTGCCCATGTAGAAGCCGCCCTTGGGGACCTGCGTGACCATGTCCCAGGTAAGAGCAGGCAGGCCGCGCGTCACCACCGTCCACAGGATCAAGCCCAGGCTGGCCGCCGCCCCCACCAGCGAGATGCGCATGAGGGTCTTCATGAACAGTTCCATCAGATGGCGTCGCTGCCAGTAATTCTTCTTCATGCCCATTTGCGCCTCAACATTCTCTGGAGCACCAGCGTGGACAGGATGTTAAAGATCAGGATGACCACTAGCAACACCAGCGCCGCGCCCATCAGGGCCGAGTCGTACAACGGGATCGACATCATGTCACCGTAGTTGTTGGCGATCAGCGCGGGCAGCGGGTAGGCCGAGTCGAAGATCGAGGTCGGGACCTGTGGCACGTTGCCCACCACGATCAGCACGGCGATGGTTTCGCCGAAGGCGCGCGATGCGCCCAGCACGACCGCCGCCACGATGCCCGGCATCACCTGCGGCAACACCACGTTGCGGATGGTCTGCCACTGCGTGGAGCCCACGGCTAGGGACGCGTGGCGCAGGTCGTTGGGCACGGTCAGGAAGATCTCGTACACCACCGAGATGACCAGCGGAGCGATCATCACCGCCAGCACGATTCCGCCCGCCAGGATGCTGAAACCCGTTGGTTGGTTCACCGCCAAAAATGGAACCCCGCCCAGCCAGCGTTTTGCCAGCGGCGCCAGCACATCCTCCACAAACGGGACGATAGCCAGCAGGCCCCACACGCCGTACACCACCGGCGGAATGGCCGCCAGCAGGTCCAGCACCGGTTTGGTGAAAGACCTCGTGGATGCGTGGGCATATTCTGCCAGATAGATGGCCGCCAGCAGGCAGGGCGGGACCGCCACCCCCACGCCCACCACCGTCACCCATAATGTGCCGAGGATGAACGGCCCAAAACCGAACATCTTCTCGCTCGGCTTCCAGACCGTGCCAAAGAGCAGGTCGGAGAGCGGGAAGGCCTGCAGAATCGGCCAGGCGCGGACCAAGAGGGCAATGGTCACCACGATGATCAGGAATACCGGCAAGAGCGTGATGACAAAAAACACCCGTTGGGCGCGCTGATCCTGGCGGATACGAGGCGCGACGGAAGGCCGGGGTGTCCGGCCTTCCGTGTTTTCAAGTGTGAGAGTGGGTTCGCTCTGGCTCATTTGAGTTTTGCGAGCGACTCGGCCTGCTGCTCCGCAGTGAGCGGAACATAGCCCGCCGATTCGAGATATTGCTGGCCGTCGGTGAGGATCCACTCGATGAAGGCCTTCACCAACCCGGTTGGCTTGCCCTTGGTAGCGAGGAACTCGAAGCGGGCGGGCGGCTCGGGGAACGTCCCCTGCGAGACCGCGCTGAAGATGTCGGCCTTCACCTTGTAGGATTCGCCCGCATCGACGGTCCCATTGCCGTTGATGTCGATGGGCGGGACCATCACACCCGTCACGAGATTACCGCTGCCCATATCGAAGACGCTGTTCAGGTTGCTATACCCGATCCCGAGCGGGTCCTTGGCCACCGTATCCACCATTGAAGGTTCGCCGTTGATGCCGATGCCCTTCAGGTCATCCTGGGCCTTGCCGCCCGCATACTTGGCCCACTGCTCTGCAGCACCAGCCGAATCGGAACGGGTATAGACGTGAATCTCATCGGTGATGGAGGGATCGCCCACCACCTCGCCCCAGGTCTTGATCTCCTGTGTGATGAATATCTTGCCGAAGACCTCCTGCGAGATACCCTTGGCCTGAATCTGTTCCTTCAGCGGGTTGTCGGCGCTGATGATGGGCAGCACGGCATCCTTGGTCACCGCCACCCAGTACGCGCCCTGTGATTCTTCCTCGGGCTTGATGGCGCGCGAGATCATGCCGATGTCCACCGCGCCGGCCAGGGTGTCGGTCATGCCCTTGCCCGCGCCGCCACCCTGCACATCGAACTCCACCTTCGGGTGGATCTTCTGGAACTCCTCAGCCCAAACGGTCATCATGGGGTAGAGGGCAAAGGCTCCCGAGACCGAGATGGTGCCGCTCAATTCGTCCGAACCCGTATTGGCGGCGGGAGCGGAGGTGCCGCAGGCCGAGAGGACCAGGGCGGCGATCGCCAACACGGCGAAGAGGGGATACAGTCTGTTTCGCATGGTTACTCCAAATTCTCTCTTGTTGATTATAAAGTCTATGGAACTAGTATACTTTTGAGCCGTAAAAAATCGCCTTTTTCAAGGCTCATTTTTGGCGTTACAGGCTGGTGAGTCCCAGCGACTGTTGGACCGTCTCGCGGCGTTTGGCCACATCCTCCAGCGAGGTGTGGTCGAGGATATCCACGATGGCGTTGCGCACGTCGCCCATCACCAGGCGCAGCCCGCAGGTCTGCTCATCGGGACAGCCGCACGGCTCGTAGGCCATCTGGCTGACACACTTGATCGGCGCCACCG
>CALLJA010000370.1 GCA_938008865.1 uncultured Anaerolineales bacterium | reverse complement strand
CGCGGCGATCCTTGATTAGGCGCGGAAATTCCTCGGGGGGGATGTCGGTGCGGGGCGGTTTATTGGGGGAGAAGTGTGCAGATCGGATCATGAAGGCTCCAAAAAGGCTTGGAAACTGCGTATAAGCATGGTTTTCTCGAGAAATTTAAAGACGATATTGAAATTGTCAAATTTTAACTTGACAATTTGAAATTAAGTTATATAATGTTTTCAGAATACGGTCTAGAACTTAAATATAATCAAATTGGTATTAAGCTTTTGAAAGGAGCGCGCCATGGAAAGCCTGCAATTGGAAGTGATGGCTGAAGAACGACGACAGCAATTGATCCATACCATGTATCAGGTCCGCTTGGAGGCCGAAGGGATGCCCTTCCGCCTGGGCTGGTTCGCACGGACCATGCTGGCGGTCGGCCAGTGGATGATCATCTTTGGCGAAGGCCTGCGTCAGCGGTATGACCGGGCGCGGGTCGAGGCGCATCCCATCCGTCGTACGCTTTTGCTGGGCCAGCGTTGATTTTACCTGACGCGCCCCGCCTTACCAAGCATAATTCCATCCCTGGAGAACGCCATGTACCCTGCCTTGAACCGATGTCCCGTCTGCAAATCTGAATTGACCGTTACCCGCCTGCAATGCTTCACTTGCGACACCACCATCGAGGGCCGCTTCACCAGTGGCCAGTTCGCCAACCTGTCGCCCGAACAGGTTGAGTTCATCGTCACGTTCGTGCGCTGCGAAGGCAAGATCAATCGCATGGAGCAGGAGATCGGCCTGTCGTATCCCACCATCCGTAACCGCCTGCACGAGGTGATCCGCGCATTGGGCTTCGAGCCCGGCAAGGATGAGGCTCCCTCCGCCGAGGTGATGGAGGACAAGCGCCGCTCTATTCTGGACGACTTGAACGCGGGCAAGATCACCGCCGAGGCGGCCATGCGGCTGTTGCGCGGCGAGGAGGAGTAACCATGAACCGTACCATTTCAGCGGGACCTGACCCGCGCATTGTGATCGAATCGGCAGGCGGTGACCTGAGCATCGTCGGATGGGAAGGGGAGGACATCCTCATCAAGGGCGACGAGGACGAGATCCGCTTCGACCAGAACGGCGACCTGGTGACCGTTTCCTCAGCCGATGACCTGTCCCTGAGGATCCCCCGCAACGCCCGTCTGCGCGTGGACAACGTGGGCGGCGATATGTCGCTGCGCGGCGTCTTCGGCGGAGTCGAATTGATGAACGTGGGCGGCGACCTCTCGGTGCGCGAAGTGGGTACCATCGCCATCGACAACGTCCAGTCCGATTTCAGCCTGCGCGGCGCGCGCGGCAACGTGTCCGTCAAGAACGTCGCGGGCGATGCATCTGTGCGCGATGTAGATGGGAACGTGAGTCTCTCGGTCGGCGATGACCTGGTGCTGCGTAACGTGACCAACGGCAACATCTCAGCCAATGTGGGCGAGGATGTGATGCTCTATCTGGCTCCCGACGCGGGGCAGGCCGTAAGCGTGACGGCGGGCGATGACATTTTATTGGTGATGGCGCCGCAGTCCAACGCAACCGTGTCGATGAGCGCGGACGAGATCGATGTCGATTGGCCCGGCGTGGAGAATGTCGAAGACCAGACGGCGTACGTGCTGACCGTGGGCAACGGCTCGGCGGTGGTCAGCCTGAATGCGGGCAGCGACATCCGCGTGACGAGCGAAAGCGGCGCAGGCGAGTCGGCAGACGAGCACGGCAACTTCGCGGGCATGATGTTCGACTGGTCCAGTTTCGGCGACCAACTCAACGAACGCATCAGCCGCCGCGTGGAAGAAGCCACCCGTCGCGCCGAGGAAGCCAGTCGACGCGCCGCCCAACAGGCCGAGCGCGCCGCGCGCCGCGCCGAAGCGCGGGTCCGTGGGCGGGCCAAGGTGGGGCGCTGGAACTGGAACATTGAGCCTGGCTCGTTCCCTCCGCCGCCTCCGCCCCCGCAGCGCGATCCCGTCTCGGAGGAGGAGCGTGTGGCGATCCTCAAGATGCTGGCGGAGAAGAAGATCACCGCCGATGAGGCCGATGCCTTGCTGGCCGCGCTGGAAGGAGGCTCGTAATGTCTTCGGAAGAACGCAGACAGATCCTTGCGATGGTGGAGGCTGGCAAGATCTCCGCTGAGGAAGCGCTGTCTCTCATCAAGGAATTGGAACAGGACTCCGCCGAAGCGGAGTCCGAGCCCTATGAAACGGAATCAGGCGCGGGTCCAGAAGCGGACTCGGGGACCTCATCCCCGAACTCGGCGCCAGAGCTCGAGCGGACTGCCGCCAGGGCCCGCAGCCTGTGGCAGATCCCGTTATGGATCGGGGTGGGCATCACGGTGTTGAGCGCGCTCGGCATGTACACGGTGATGCAAAATGATGGTATGAATTTCTGGTTTTATTGTTTAATGATGCCGTTGTTCCTGGGCGTGGCGGTGATTGCCCTGGCAGGCTGGAGCCGTACGGCACATTGGCTGTTCGTGAACGTGGACCGCTCGCGCTCGGAGGATGGCCCGCGGCGCATCTTCCTCGGCTTCCCGCTTCCGCTCGGATTGGCGAGCTGGTTCCTGCGCATCTTCGGGCACCGCATCGAAGGCCTGAAGAAGAACGACGTGGACGGGATGGTACAGGCCATCTCGATGGTTCAAACAGTTCACGAGCCGTTGATCGTCAATGTGGACGACGACGAAGACGGCGAACGTGTGCAAGTGTACATCGGTTAGGAGGCACAACATGACAAGCGTTGAAGAGCGAATGAAGATTTTGAAGATGATCGAAGAGGGGAAGATCAGCGCGGAGGAAGGTGCCAAACTGCTGGCCGCCTTGCGAGATGGCGGCCGCCGCGGACCCGGCGTCCCGACCCCGCCGCGACCGCCCGGAATGCCTGGCGCGCGCTGGCTGCGCATCCGCGTGACGGACACCACCACGGGCCGCTCGAAAGCCTCGGTGCAGATCCCGCTGGCGCTGGTAGACGCGGGTATGAAGATCGGCGCGCACTTCGCCCCCGAGGTCGAGGGCGTCGACATGTCCAACGTAATGGAAGCCATCCGCTCGGGCATGACGGGCAAGATCATCGACGTCACCGACGAGGAAGACGGCGAGCACGTGGAGATCTTTGTAGAGTAGGCGGTATCACGACCCCTGGTCGTGTTCCCTGCGAGGCCGCGAGGTGTGTAGGAGCATTTCGCGGCCTCAATGTTTAATCCCACGGCGCGGGGGTGTGAAACCCTTCCGTGGGAGGGTCCTCTCCACCTTTCGTGCGTGATACCCTTGCACGCGACTTAATACTTGGAGGCGCTTGTGAAGCGATTTCACCGATTTGCTGGAATGACCGGCTTTACCATCGTCTGGCTGGGACAGATCGTCTCGGTGCTGGCCAGCATGATGACGCAATTCGCCCTGACCATCTGGGTATTCGAGAAGACGGGCAGCGTCACCGCCCTGGGCCTGGTGCAGGTCTTCTTCATCACGCCGTTTTTGTTGTTGTCACCCATTGCAGGCGTGATGGTGGACCGTCACAACCGCAAGTTGATGATGGCGGTCAGCGACCTGGCCAGCGGGGTAGGGACCCTGGCGATCCTGGCGCTGCAGGCGATGGGGATGCTGCAGATCTGGCACCTGTATGCGGCGGCGGTCTTCAACGGACTGGGCAACACCTTCCAATGGCCCGCCTATTCGGCCGCCATCAGCACGATGGTGCCCAAGGAACAATACAGCCGCGCCAATGGGATGATGTCGCTGATCGACTCGGGGCCCGGGGTGTTCGCTCCGCTGCTGGCGGGGGCCCTGCTCCCCTTCATCGGCCTGACGGGTATCCTGACCTTCGACGTGGTCACGTTCATCCTGGCGATCGGCGCCCTGCTGATCGTGGTCGTGCCGCCGCCCGTTCGCACCGAGGATGGAGCGAAAGGGGCGGGCAACCTATGGCAGGAGTCCCTGTTCGGGTTCCGGTACATCTTCGAGCGGCCCAGCCTGTTGGGACTGCAATGCATCTTCCTGTTCGGCAACCTGTTCGCGGGCATCAGCGGGACGTTGCTCGCGCCGATGATTCTCTCGCGCACAGGCAACGACAGCGTCAGCCTGGGCTTCGTCCAGAGTGCGGGCGCCATCGGCGGGGTGGTGGGTGGAATCCTGTTCAGCGTGTGGGGCGGATTCAAGCGCCGCGTCCACGGGGTGCTGCTCGGGTTCGCCATCTCTAGCTTCTTCACGGCGTTGTTGGTCGGTGTGGGGCGCAGCCTGCCGTTCTGGGTCGTGCCGATGTTCATCGGAATGGTGTCGGTGCCGATGGTCGGCGCCTCGAACCAGACCATCTGGCAGTCGAAGGTTCCGCCCGATGTACAAGGACGCGTCTTCTCGGCGCGGCGGTTGATTGCCTGGCTGACGAATCCCATCACGCCCATCCTGGCGGGGACGCTGGCCGATTACTGGCTCGAACCCGCCATGCGCATTCCAGGCGGATTTTCGTCCGTTTTCGAAAGCTGGGTCGGCACGGGGCCTGGAGCGGGCATGGCCCTGCTGACGGTCTTCTGCGGCCTGGGCGGGATACTGGTCGGACTGAGCGGCTACTTCGTCCCCGCCATCCGCAACGCGGAAACGTCCCTGCCCGACCATGACGAACTCCCTGCGGCTGAACCTGCCGTGGCCTGACCTGTAAAGCCCCGCAAATTCGGCGGGGCTTTTTATTCTCCGTTCAGGATTAAGCGATACAATCTCAAACCAAAATCTGAAATCGGACATCCCATGACCACCCTTGATCCTGAAAAACAAAAGCAAGCCAAAGAATATTCCCGTATCAGCCGCCGCTTGTGGCTGGTGGATACGGCCTTCAGCGCACTGTATGCCCTGGCCTGGTTGTTCCTGGGCTGGAGCGCCGCTGTCCGCCAGTGGCTGACAGGCTTCACCACCATCGAGTGGATTCTCGTCTCTCTCTATGTGGCCGTCTTCGGCGGAATCTATTTTGTGATCAATCTCCCGCTCGGCTACTACAGCGGATTCGTCCTGCCGCACCGCTTCGGTCAGTCGAATCAGTCGCTCAAGGATTGGATCGTGGATGAACTGAAAGGGATCGCCATCGGTGCGCCCCTCGGCCTGATCCTGCTCGAACTAGTCTATCTGGCCCTGCGGCTGACGGGTGCCGCATGGTGGCTGTGGGTGGCGGGCGGACTGCTGGTCTTCAACGTGCTGCTCTCGAACCTGGCCCCCGTTCTGATCATGCCGCTCTTCAATAAATATGTTCCGCTGGGCGAGGAACA
>CALLJA010000369.1 GCA_938008865.1 uncultured Anaerolineales bacterium | reverse complement strand
ACGAAGCGGTATCCCACGCCGCGTTCGGTCAGGATGTACTTGGGGTTGGCGGGGTCTTTTTCCAATTTCTGGCGCAGGTAGTTGATGTATAGGCGCACGTAATGCGGCTCATCGCGGTACTCGTAGCCCCACACCTTTTGCAGTAATTGGTCATGCGAGACGACCCAGCCCGCGTTCTGCACCAGGTGGAAGAGCAGGCGATACTCGGTGGGGCGTAATTTGACCAGTTTGCCTTCCAGCCAGATCTCGCGGCGGTCGAAGTCGATCTTCAGGCGCTCGTCGATCTCCATTAGGCCGTGCATCGAGCCGCTGGCCGCTTCGGTGCGGCGCAGAACGGCCTTTACACGGCTGACCAGTTCGCGCGGGCTGAACGGCTTGGTGACGTAGTCGTCGGCGCCGAGTTCCAGGCCGCGCACGCGGTCGTCCTCTTCGCCCTTGGCGGTCAGCATGATGACGGGCACGTTGCTCAACTCACGCACGGTCTCCAACACTTCAAAGCCGTCCAGGTCGGGCATCATCACGTCGAGCAGGATCAGGTCGGGGGTCACATCGCGGATCTTGCTGATGGCCTGCTTGCCGTTGAAGGCCTCGGCCACCAGGAAGCCGTCGTGTTCCAGGTTCATGCGGATGAAGCGCACCATGCGCTCCTCGTCGTCCACCACAAGGATGCGGCGGCGGTCAAAGGTTTCGGGCATGTTCATTCCCTCACAAAGCCGATGATCTTCTCTTCCTCTTCGCCTTCCAGTACTTCGATCAGCGTGAGTTTGTTGATCGGCCAGATGACCTTGCTGACGTTCGGCTCGATGTAGTGCAGGTCCTTGCCCTCGCGGGTGCGCGGGTTGCTGACGATCAACAGGGTGTCAGACGGTTTGGGGAGTTCTTCGATCTCGCCCGCGATGGAGACTTCGCCCGCGACATGGAGGATGACGTGATATGCCATGGCTTTCCTTTCGCGTAATGTTTACAGACTCTTGAGCAGGATCTGGATCTTGAGTTTCCCGAGCATGACCACGTCGCCATGGCGCAGGGGATGTTCGACGTTGGACGGGATGCGCTTGCCGTTCAGGTAGGTTCCGTTCGAGGAGCCAAGGTCCATCAGGTGGATCTTCTCGTCGTTGCGTTTGACCACGGCATGCAGGCGTGAGACACCATTGGCGTAGGCATGGTAGGGCGAGAGGTCGATGTCGGGCATGATCGGCTGCCCATCGCTGATGCGCCCAAGGGTGAACTCATTGCGGTCGGAGAGTGGGAGCATCTGGCCCGTCTCCAGCAGGTGCAGGGTGCCCCAGGTATCGAGTTTGCTGCCAGCCGTGCGGTGGACGCCAGTGATGGGCGGGTGCGAGGCGGCCTCTTCCACGTCGGCCTGATCGGGGGTGATGCTCTGCGTCACCAGGTTATCAGACGCGATCAAGTGGGCGCCGCATTCGCTGCAGAACATGGCCCCGGTCATATTGTTGTGGCGGCAATTCGGGCAGATGATCATGATGACTTCTCCTTCGCACCGGAAAGAAGCAGGGCGCGGGTGCGATACTTGATCTCCTTGGAGCGTTCGGCGCCCCAGGTTTGTGTGCGTTCCAGGCTGTCGGCTTCGAGCAGGGCGGTGCGGGCTAGTCCCTGTTCGCCCTGCGAGAGCAGGTGCGCCGCCAGGTTCTTGAGGTGGCGGGTGGCAGAATCGATGTGACCGGCCTCGGCCTCCGAGCGGGCCTTTTCCTGCAAGCGGTAGAGTGTCAACCGCGAGAGGGCGCTCAGGATCTTGGTGGGCGGCGGGTCGGCGGCGGCCTCTGTCTCGACGGCGCGCGTGAGGTTGACGCGGATGGGCGGGACCGGCTGGGGGCGGGCGGCAATCGACACTTTGAGCGTTCCGCCCAATATTGTAACCGCTTCCTCCTGCAAGGCCGAAGGCTCGACGATGAATTCCAGCAGAACGTTGAGCGGCACGTCCTGCAGGATCGGGCCGAGTTTCATCGGGTTGTCGAGGGCTACCGGGCCGCCTTCAGGCTGGATGCGGAAGGCATAGTTCAACCGCACGCCTTCCTGCGAGGTATGGTTCAGGATGACCTCGTCGGCAAAGGTGTTGGCCAGGGCCTTGAACTTTTCGACCAGGATGCGCTGCACGTCCTGCGGCTGGGCGATGTAGGCGCTGTTGCCGCCGGTGCGGCTGGCAAGCGCATCCAGGAAAATGTCGTTCCAGTCGGCGCCGATGCCCATGCCGCTGATGCCGATATTTTGTTTGGCGGCTTCGGCAGCCAGGTCGAGGCAGGCTTGTTCGTCGCCGTAGGTTTGACCGTCGGTGAGCAGAATGATGTGGTTGACCCGCGAGGGGTCCAGGCCGCGTTTGACCTCGTTAAAGCCCGCCTCCAGGCCTTGGAAGATCTCGGTGGCCCCGCCGGGCTGCATCATTTGGATGCGCGACTCCATTTTGTTGCGGTCGCGTTGGAAGGCGGCCGGGATGACGACTTCGGCCCTGTCGCTGAACACGATTACGCTCAAGATGTCTTCGGGCCGCAAACCGCGCAGGAGTTGCGTGGCCGCCGCCTTGACCATGTCCATTTTGCCGCCCTGCATGGAGGTGGAACGGTCGAGCACCAGTGCCACGTTGAGGGGCGGCGCAGGGATGCGGCCCTCCCTCTCGTGCGGCTCAACCTCGATCAGGGCGTAGAGCAGTTGCGGTTCGCTCAGCCGCACTAGGTTGGGGCGACTGAAGTATAGTTTGTGTTGGACGACGGTTTGGACGGGTTCGGCTGCGGGTAGGGTGGCGTCGTATTGGGCGCGGCGTTTGGGGTTAGCCAGCACCTCGTACGCCTGCTGGATTTCGAGAAACAGTTCCGTCTCACCGGGCGCCTTGTTCTTATCGGGGTGCAGGCGCTGCGCGGCCTCGAAGTAGGCGCGTTTGATCTCTTCGAGGGAGGCATCCCGCAAGACACCCAGAACGGCGTAGTAGTCGGACTGTTTCGCTGACATGCTATCCGATCAATTGCGTCAGGACCACGCTGATGTTGTCGGGGCCGCCGGCTAGGTTGGCGGCTTCGACCAGGTTCTGGCAGGCACGCTGCAGGTTGGGCGCTTCGGTCACGGCGCGATAGAGGTCTGGTTCGGTGACCACGCCCCACAACCCGTCGCTGCACAACATCAGATAGCCTGGTTGGGGGAAGGACACGGTAAACACGTCGGCTTCGAGGGTTTCGCCCTGGCCGAGCGCGCGGATGAGCACATTGCGGTGCGGGAAGTTGGCGGCCTCGTCCGGGCTCAAGTGGCCGAGTTCCTCCAGACGCTTGACCAGGCTATGGTCGCGGGTGATGGCCTGGATGCGGCCGTCGGGATAGACGGCGTAGGCGCGGCTGTCGCCCACATGGGCAATGGTCACCTGCTGGCCGAGTACCAGCGCGGCGGTGACTGTGGTGCCGCTGCCGGGCGCCTCGCGCTGCACGAAGCGGTGGGCGTCCTTGATGGCGGTCTCCATGATCTCCTGCAGGGGGTCCTGCATGGGCTGGGTGGGCAGGTTGAACAGGTACGAGTGGAAACTACGCATGACGTGCCCGGCGATGATGCGGATGGCGGCGTTGCTGGCCACCTCGCCGAATTGGTGGCCGCCCATGCCGTCGGCCACGATGTACAGACCAAAGGGGATGTTACCGGCATTGCCTGCGATGGTGGCCGTGATGGCCAACAGACTGTCCTCGTTATGTTCGCGCTGTTTGCCTACTGACTGTCCGCTGGCGGAGATCAACTGCTGGATCTCATAACGCGGGCTCTGGTTCTGGAGGATCGACTGGATCTGGTGGTCGGTAAGGGGCGCAGTGGTGGCGCCATCCATCACGACCGGTTCGCGCTGCGGTTCCTTGCGGCGAAAAAAATTGCGGATAGATTCAAACACAGGGTCTCCTTCGCGCTCAGGCGAGCAGGGCGTAGATGGTGTGATCGGTCGAGCCGATATAAACGATGTCGTCAAAGGCCAGAGGCGAGCCGGTGATCGGGCCTTTGGTCTCGAACTTCCAGCGCAGGCGGCCGGAACGATATTCCAGGCAGTACAGGTTGTTATCGACCGAGCCGAAGTAGATCGAATCCTTGTAGATGGTGGGCGAACTGCTGATCTGATTCTCGGTGCGGAAGCGCCAGACCTCCTTCGAGGTGCGCATGTCCACACAGTACAGGAACCCGTCGGCGGCGCCGGCAAAGATGTAATCGTCTGCCACAGCGGGCGAGGAGATCGAGCCCTTGCCCAGGCGGAAGCGCCACAGCGGCCAGCCGTTCTTGGCGTCCAGCGCGTAGAGCGTCCCGTCCAGCGATGTGAAATACACTGCCTGCCCCTTGACCATGGGTGAGGATGTGATGGCGCGCTTGGCCTGGAAGCGCCATTTCATCGTGCCGCGGAAGTCGACGGCGTAGAAGTCGCCGCTTTCCGCGCCGACGTAGACCAGCTCGTTGGCCACGTAGGGTGTGGAGCGCACGGCCTCGGCAGCCTCAAACTTCCAAGCTGCCCGTCCGGTATTCAGGTTGACAGCGTGCAGGTACTGGTCGTCCGAGCCGACGAAGATGTGCCCCTCTGCAATGCGTGGCGAGGAGCGGATCTTGCCGTTGGTGTAATAAGTCCAGGTGACCTTGCCCGAGCGCAGGCTGACCACATGCAGGCGCTGGTCTTCCGAGCCAAGGTAGATGTTGCCCTCGTAGGCGGCCGGGCGCGAGACGACGCCGCCGTCGGTGGCGTACTTCCACTGGAACTGTCCATCCGCGGCGTTGATGGCGTACATGTTGTTGTCGTAGCAGCCGACGAACAGCGAACCCTGGTGCAGGGTCGGCGTGCCGCGGATCTCGTCCTCGCATTTGAAGGACCACAACGGTTTGATCGCGCTGGATTGAACCGGCAGGGCGGTGGTGATCTTCGAGAGCGCGCCGGTCTTGCGGGCCACGCCCATCAGGGCGTCTTTCATCTCACTGGTGTTCGGGAAGCGCTCCCCCGGGTTGTATTGCAGGCTGGTGTTGATGACCAGTTCCAGTTCGGGCGAGACGTTCGGGTTGATGCGGCGGATGGGGCGCTCGGCGAACGAGAACGGCGGCTCCAGGCGCGGGTCGCGGCGGGTGAGGGCGTGGTGCATTGTGGCGCCCAGCGAGTAGATATCGGCCAACGGGGTGGCCTCGCCGCGATACTGCTCGGGCGGCGAATAGCCCTCGGTGCCGATCATCGTGCCCTTGATGCCGCTCTGGAAGGTCTTGGCGATGCCAAAGTCCACCAGCACCACGTCGCCGTTATGGTTGATCATCACGTTGGAGGGTTTCATATCGCGGAAGATGATCGGGTCGGGTTTGTGGCCGTGCAGGTAGGTCAGCACGTCGCACAGGCTGATGCCCCAGCTTAGCACCTGGTCCTCGGGCAGGAATCCGTTGGTGTCGTTGATGATCGCTTCCATGTCCTTGCCGTGGATGAATTCCAGCACCAGGTAGGAGCGGTCGTCCTCTGTGAAGTAATCGTAAATGCGCGGGATGGAGGGATGGTTGAGCGTGGCCAGCAGGTTGGCTTCGCGCTCGAAGTTCTGCACGATGGTCTTGCGCACCAGCGGATCGGGCGCCATGTTGACCATCTCTTTGACGGCCACCAGTTTGACCACGTTTGGGAAGTGCAGGTCGCGGGCGCGATAGACCGACCCCATGCCGCCGACGCCGATCACATCCTGGATGTGATAGCGCCGTACGAGCGTGGTGCCAGACTGTAATTGCCGGCGGGGGGGCTCGTTGCCGTCGCCGAGGGGCTGCGTGATATGTTTGGTGTCCAGCGTGGTCTCCTCTTCACGCGCATCGCGAAGATAACAAATTATAGTGTTTATGGGGGGGATTGACAACGTTTCGGATTGCCCATATTCCGCCAGTTTTGCAAGCCAATTGCAAAGTCTTATCCGCTTGTTTTAGGGATATTAACCCGCCCTTTCCCTGCCGTTAAGCTCCTTTCTTTAGAATTGATCGGGAGTGCCATGAAACCGACCAAAAAGATATTCCCTGCCATGACTCAGCCTACCGGGCACATGTTCGTGCCGGTTTGCATAGCGGACCTGCCTGCTCACAATTACACCGTCTGCGCCGACGATTGGACCGAAACCGTCACGCTGCATCTGGACGCGCACCCTGAAATTCCAGGCGTGATTGTGCTATACGAAGAAGGCAAATTCGGCCTTCTGCCCCGAAAGCGTATGTTCGAGCGTCTCGGCCATCGCTATGGGGTGGAATTGTTCCTGCGCAAACCCATTCGGGAGTTGTGTGAGAGCCTGGGAGTCCGCCCCTTTACCATGCATCCGCACACCCGCATCGACGATGCCGTATATCAGGCGCTTGCCCGCCCCGCTGACGAACTCTACGACCCGATGGTGGTGGTTTCGGAAACGTATAAACCGCAATTGCTCGATTTTCACACCTTGTTGCTGGCGCAGTCGCAGATACTCAATAATATGAATACCCTATTCACCACCGTCAGCCGCATCGAACATTCGCTCAAACAGCCCGCAGACCTTCAGGACCAGTTGGCTTTCATCCTGGACGGCCTGCGTCAGGTGGTGCCCTATCATCACGCCGCAGTGCTTCCAAAAGATGCGCGCGGGATCCATCTCTCGGACCGCGAGGTCACGACCTTCACTCCTTCGACGCCGGTGGTCCAAAACGCCATTTATCAGGCTGTCTTGCGGCATAACCAGCCCATCTACCTTGAGAATGTGGACCACGCTCCAGGCTGGGAGGGGCTGGGTTCCCTTGCCGAGTTGCGCACCTGGGTGGGCATCCCGCTGCGCGGCTCAGGCTCGCCCTTGGGCATCCTTTCCCTCGGGCGGCGCACCCTGTCTCCATTTCGCCGCGATGAAATGACCATCGCTGAAACCTTTGGCGGGTATATCAGCCAGGCTTTGCAGGGCCAGCCCGCTGCCTGACACTTGCATAGATGCCTGTTCTGCGGCACAATAAGGGTCGTGAAAATCCTTGCCGTCAGCGACCAGGTGGTGGAACGCATCTACGCGCTCATCTCCAGCGGACAATTCCACGACGTGGACCTGCTGCTCGGGTGTGGTGACCTGCCCTATTCGTATCTCGAAAACATCGTCTCCTTTCTGAACGTTCCTCTTTACTATGTGCCAGGCAACCACGATCCTGAGTACGACGAGCGCTGGTCCCAGACGCGAGCGGAGGGTTGCATCAACGTGGACCTGAAACTGACAGCCTTCAAGGGCCTGCTGGTCGGCGGATTCGGCGGCAGCGTGAAGTACCGCCCCGACGGTGTGAACCAATACACCCAGTCCGAGGCCAATTTCCGCGCCTGGCGGATGTTGCCCGGGCTGTTGTGGAACCGCATCCGCCGCGGACGCGCGCTCGATATCCTCATCAGCCACTCACCGCCCTTCGGCATCCACGATGAAGACACCAAGGCCCACCAGGGATTGCATGCCCTGAACTGGTTGTTGCGTGTGGCGCGCCCGCGTTATCACTTCCACGGGCACACCCATTTCTATCGCCAGAACCTGTCTCCCTCTGTGACCCGCTTTGGGTCCACGGAGGTCATGAATATCTACCCTTACAAAATGATAGAGATCGAACATGAGTGACGAACTAACCTCCCGTGTGCGCTCGGATTTCAGCCGCGCGCGCTTCAAGGCCTTCCTGAATGGCGTGTGGGCCACCCTTTCGGGCCAGCCCAACCGCCTGTTGTCGTATGACGAGATCAAAGAGAAACTGCATATCGGTGGTCCCATCTACCGCGGTGTGCAGACCGTGCGCGTGGAGCAGATCGCGGGCAGCCTCAACCGCTATCACCAGTTCGACCGCGAATTCCTGCCTACCCAGGACGATACCTCCAGCCGCTGGATGTCGGTCAACCGCGCCTTCTACCAGGACGTGAGCCTGCCGCCCGTGGTGCTCTACAAGGTCGGCCAGGTCTACTTCGTGGTGGACGGCCACCACCGCGTCTCGGTGGCGCGCGAGCAGAACCAGGAATTCATCGACGCCGAGGTGCGCGAATGCGCCACGCGCGTCAACATCACGCCCGACATCAAACTTGAGGATTTGGAGATCCTGGAAGACAAGGTCCACTTCCTCGAGCGCACCGCCCTCGACTATCTGCGCCCGGGCGCCAACATCAAGTTGACCGTCCCCGACGGCTTCGAGCGCATTCTCGAACACATCGCCGTACATCGCTACTTCATGGGCCTCGACCTCAAGCGCGATATCACGGAGCAGGAAGCCGTCACACATTGGTATGACACGGTCTATCTGCCCATTGTTGAGGTCATCCGCGAGAGCGGCGTGCTGGAAGACTTCCCCGGCAAGACTGAGGGCGACCTGTACCTGTGGGTGCTCGACCATCAGCATTACCTCGCCCAGACCGAGGGCCAGCCGCTCCAGTCGCCAGCCGAAGCCGCGCGCGATTTCATTGAAGAACAGGACTAGGACGAATGCCCGACCTGCATCCCCTGGCCGGCGTCTACACCGCCGCCGTCACACCCCTCAAAGCGGACTCGAGCCTGGACCTTGAGTCGGTCCCGTTGCTGTTGCGTTTCCTCGCCTCGCGTGGGAATCACGGCGCGCTGCTCTTCGGCACCACTGGCGAGGGGCCGTCATTCTCACCCACGGAGCGTGAGCAGCTCCTGCGCTCGGTGCGCGTCTTCCGACAGCAGGTGCCAGGTTTCCGCCTACTGGCCGGCACCGGCACTCCCAGCCTGGGCGAGACCATCGACTTGACCAAACTGGCTTTCAGCCTGGGCTTCAATGGCGTGGTCGTCCTGCCGCCGTATTATTTCCGCAAGGTCAGCGAGGACGGTTTGTTCGAGTGGTTCAGCGAGGTGATTCGCAAGGCCGTCCCCAGCCAGGGATATTTGCTTGGCTATCATATCCCGTCCGTGACGGGCGTGGGCTTTTCGCTTGAACTACTCAAGCGCCTCAAGGATGCTTTCCCGCGTCAATTTGCGGGCATCAAGGATTCTTCGCACGATGCGGACTTTGCCCGTTCGCTGGGCGAACATTTCGGCGCGGACCTGCTCGTGCTGAACGGCACCGACTCGTATTTGCAGTTGGCCGTGGAGAATAAGGCCCAGGGCTGTATCACCGCCGCCGCCAACCTGATCTCGCCCGACCTGCGTTCCATTTGGGACGCGATGCAGGCAGGGAATGACCCCGCCGAAATCCAGGCGCGTGTCACGGCCCAGCGCCACGTGCTGGAAGAATATCAACCCTTCGCGCCCACGCTCAAGGCGTTGATGCACCGCCTGCACGGCCTGCCGCGCTGGAGCGTCCGTCTGCCGCTGCAGCCGCTTTCGGCTGAGACTGAGGAACAGGCAGTGCAGGAGTTTGGCGCGATATAACGGTAAGGGCGGGATGACCCCGCCCCTACCGTTTTGTTTTGAACGTCTTTCGATGAATGGGGGACTGACCCAGCCGCTGAATGGCCGCGCGGTGGATTTGCGTGCCGTAGCCCTTGTGTTTTCCCAACCCATAGCCCGTGTATTGCGAGTCCAGTTCGCGCATCAGTTCGTCGCGGGCGGTCTTGGCCAGCACGGACGCGGCGGCGATGCTGAGCGATTTCTGGTCGCCTTTGACGATGGCCGATTGCGGCAGGTCCAGTTCGGGGAGTTCGAGGCGGAAGTCGGTCAGCAGGTAGTCGGGGAAGAGCGTCAGCGCGGTGAGGGCGCGCGAGGCGGCCAGCCGCGTGGCAGGGACGATACCCAACACGTCGATTTCCTCGGCGGAGGCGAAACCCACGCCCCAAGTCCGCGCGGAGGCCTGGATGAGCGGAACCAGGCGGGAACGCTCGAGCGGAGTCATCAGCTTGGAGTCGCGCAGCCCGCCCAGGGTCGAGGATAGGCTTGGGTCGTTGGGGAGGATGACCGCGCCCACCGCCACGGGACCGGCCAGGGCGCCGCGTCCCGCTTCATCCAAGCCTGCAAGGTGATGCAGGCCGCATTCCCAGAGCGCGGATTCGAATGTCAGGTTGGGGGTGGGGATCATAGCGTGGCGCGGGATGGCATCCCGCGTCAATCGTACAATCCGCGACGGGCATTGCCGTGGATGCGGAAGATGTCGCGGATCATGTTGAGCGCATCCTTGACGGCGCTGACCTTGCTGTCTTCGCCGAAGTACCAGTGGATGGGGATCTCGCGGATGCGCATTTTGGCGCGGCGGGCCAGGTAGAGCAGCTCGATGTCGAAGGACCAGCCGGGCAGGGTCTGTAATTTGAAGAGGCGCTGGCTGGCTTCGGCGCTGAAGCACTTGAAGCCGCATTGGGTGTCTTGCAGGCCGGGCAGGATCAACAGGCGGATGATCAGGTTGATGCCGCGCCCGCCCCAGTGACGGTAGGCGGGTTCGTTGTAACGCACCGCACCGGGCGCCTCGCGCGAGCCGATGGCCACGTCGAAACCGCTCAGGGCGGGCGGCACGAATTTGACGATCTCCTCGATGGGCATCGAGAGGTCGGCGTCGCAGATGAAGCGGTACTGGCCGCGCGCCTCCAGCATGCCACGGCGGACGGCCAGCCCTTTTCCGCGTTCGTCGTTTTGCAGGACGCGCATTTGCGGGTGTTTCTCGGCAAACGACCGGGCGATCTCGAAGGTGCGGTCGGCGCTGCCGTTCTCGACCACCACGACCTCGGCGCTGAAGTCCTGCTTTTCAAGGAAAGCAAAGACCTGCTCCAGCGTGCGGGGCAGGCGTTTTTCTTCGTTATGGGCAGGGATGACGATGGAGAGGAAAATGGGAGTCAAAGCGTTGCTTTATTGGAGCGGCAGGTTGTTGTAATAGATGATATAGGCGGCGCCGGCCAGCATGGCGCACAGCCAGACCAGCATCAGCCCGCCCAGGATGATGAGCTGCACGGGCGTCATGCCGAGGATCAGTTTTTTGCGCGGGGCGGCGGGCGTTTCGGGCAGGCTGCGGTAGGGCGCGGATTCGTTGGGGCCGGGCGGCAGGCCGTTGGGGGCGATGTGGTCCTCGTCGTCGAGGGCGAAGGCCAGGTCGTCGGGCTTGGCGGCGTCGAAGATGGCTTTGGCGCGCGAGGGCGGCTGGTCGGGCGCGTCGGTCAGTGGATCGGTCTCTTCGCGCGGGGTGACGATGCGCTCGGCCAGGTCATAGACCTGCTCGTTGCGGATCACGGCGCGCGTCGAGAGCACTGTGGCGGCGAACTGGTTGATGGCGTCGCTCTTGATGACGCGGATGATCGTGCGCATCGAGTCGATGTTGAGCCCGGGGTCGGCGGCCATCAGGATCGGCTCCACTTCGAGCGCGGTCTTGATGCCCTGGATCTCGAGGTATTTTTTGGTGGCCTGGGTCAGGCGGCTGGTGATGAGCAGCAGGTTGCGCGGCGCGGCCAGCGAGCGTCCCTGGTCGAGCTTGTTCCACTGGTCGCCTTTGGCTTCATAGAATCCCTTGAGGTGCGTGACGTAGATGACGAAGATCTTGCTGGGGGCCAGCAGGATCATGGGGACGATCACCTCGCTGCCCGGCAGGATGAAGTTGCGGATGAGCGCATAGCCTTTTTCGAACAGGCGGTCCAGTTGGGCGATGACCGCCTGCTGGGCCTGCAGCTCGGGATACCAGCTCGGGCCGTACTTCAAGGTCCCCTGGATGCGGCCGAGGGCGTCAACCACACCCTTGTCGTTCTGGAACGGGGTTTTATCTATGATTCTCATGGGACTCCCGGGACGTGCGGGTTAGAAAAGCGGGACGCCCTCGAGTTCGTCGCGGTCGGCGTTGGGGCGGGTGGACACGAACTGCCCGGCCATCTGAACGGGGCTGCCCAACTCGAAGGTGCTGGCTAATAATTCCTTGCGCTGGCCGCTGAAGGCCTTTTTGCCCTTCTCCAGCCGCTGGACGAGGCCTGCGCGGTCGATCAGGACGCGGTCGGAAAAGGTGGCGCCGCGGCGTTCGTAGGCGCGCACCTGGGTGATCTGTCCGTTTTCGTAACGGACGGCTTCGATGACGAGGTCAAATTTCTTCAAGGCGGAACCCTCCGCTGGCTATTTTAACATGAAAGCCGCCG
>CALLJA010000368.1 GCA_938008865.1 uncultured Anaerolineales bacterium | reverse complement strand
CCTCCGCCGAACCCGCCACCCAGACCGACGAGCCTGCTTGATCCCCAATCCAAAACACAGACCGCCCCGTGAGCCACTCACGGGGCGGTTTTGTTATTTTACTTAACCTTCACCGTGAAGGTCTGTGTCTGCGCAGGGTCTACGGGGTCGTTGGAAGGCGGATAGTAGCCGAGGGTGATGGTCGCCTCGCCCGCGCCGACCGCGCGGAAGGTCCACACCTCCACTCCGCCGCCGCCCACCAATCCAGGCTCGCTGGTGGACTGATAGTCCTGGCTCACGAACTCGACCACGGCTCCATCCAACTCGCCGACGATCTGCCAGTGGTAGCCCGTGGTGGGGTTGGCCTCGAGCGCGATGGTGAACTCCTTCCCCGCCTGCGCCTGGATGACGCTGTCGGGATCGCTGGGCTGTGGAGGCTGTGCCTCGCCCGCGCAGGCCGTCAGCAGCAGGGCGCATACAAGCGTGACGAACAGGATGCGTTTCATTTCAACTCCTTACGAGATCCAAATCATGATCTGTTCTTTCATGATCCATTCGCCGTTCTCTTTTTCCATCAAGTAGTAATAGCCTGCGCCCATCAGCGGACCCGCCATCTGGCCCACGTAGAGTACGGCCTGGTCGAGCGTGTCATTGAACCCGACGCGCGAAAAGACCGTGTAACCGCCCATCGAATACTGCTCGTAAAAAGCATCCCAGCCATCGGGCTGGCTGAAGATCGCCGACATCTCCTCGCCGCTCAATAGCACGTACTCCGCGCCCAAGTCCATGTCGGGCAAAAGCTGGCTGGGCTGGGCGTTGCGCTCCAGGTAATTATCGAGTGTATCCCTCGAAACACTTTTCAACCCAGACTTGATGTAGTCGAGTGTTTGCTGCGGGTTGTCGGGGTCGATATCGGTGGATGTGTCTTGCAGCAGAACAGCGGGCCCCAGCTTGTCGCTGACGAAGAAGGCGTAGACCGCCTGCTCCTCCCGCTCGATGTCGGCGGCGCTGGGCTTGGGCTGGGGCGTGAACAACCCGCAGGCCGATTGGGTCAGGGCCAGGATGAGCAGGGCGATCAGGGCGGGGCGGAACAGGCGTGTGGACATGAGATTCTCCTCGGGATGATTTTTATCATACCCACGGGTGAAAATTGCGTTTTCTATCATTTGAAAGAACGCAATTTTCACCCGAGTGCGGTATACACCCGAAGGATGACTCCCGTCCACGATTTGTTCCGCGCCTTGCATGGGACGTTGGTCATGGTCCCGTTTCGGGGCCTATTCCTCGCCCAGGCGCTCCACCCGCTTGCGGACCAGCATCAACGGGCCGACGGTACAGCCCAGGCTCACGCTCCCACCGATTAGCAGCCCGCCCAGGTAGCCGTAGACCAGCGGCAGGTTCAAGAAGTTGGCCAACCCCAACGGGGCGATGAAGAGCAGGAACGAAATGGGCAGGAAGAGCATGGTCAGGATCTGGCCGAGGCAGCCCATCCCACCGGCGTTGATCTTGCGCGGATCGTCCCAGGTGAAGTTGGCGCCCGCCGCGCCGAAGGCCAGCAGGATGCCTGCCATGCCCGCCTGACACAACAGCATGGCAACCAGCCCGTAGCCAAAATCCACGAGGGACATGCGCTGGAGGATGGCAATGCCGACCAGGAAGATCGACCCCAACGCAACAGTGGGCAGGTAGGCCACCAGGAACTTGGCGGCCAGCAGCTGCGAAGTGCGCACGGGCGAGGCCTTCAGGATCCAGTAACTCTTACCTTCCTGTGAGAAGCCCATGCCCGCCAGGCGCGAAAGCAGCGTCCAGCCAACGAAGAGCGACATGCCCACGCTGCCGTAGGCCAGCATCAGACGCATCGAGTCCATGAACCAATCGGGCGCTTCGCCGCGCCCCGCAGGGACCTCGCCTGCGCCGCGGAACAGGATGAAGCTATAGATGACGCCCATGATGAGCGGCGTGATGAGTTGCGACAAGTTGCGCAGGTCGCGCCAGAGGGTGACGAAGTCCTTTTGCACGAGGCCCAGCACGGGCGTGGAAAGGAGCCGCGCCAGCCCCGCCGAAACGGGGGCGGCTTCCGCCTGGACCGAGCGCGCGGCGCGAATCGTCTTCTTCTTCCGCTCGACGACCTGCATACCCGCCCAGCCCGTGTAGTACCAGCGCTCAGCGGTGTTCAGCGAGGCCATGAATACGACCGCGGAGACGCCCACGGTGAGGACAACCAATCCCAGACCTTCGAGCCAGCGGCCTTCACCCATCGCCGTCAACCCGCGGCCCGCCCAGTTGAGCGGAAACCAGGGCGTGCTGGCAGCCATCATCATCCCGCTGATGCGCGCCCCTGAGATGCTGCTGGCGTGATCGCCGTAGGCATTGGCCAGGTTGCCCATCTGCGAGCAGGTGAAGCCGAAGATGGCGCCGATGAAACCGAGGATCTCGGCTGCGCGGCGCGGCGGCAGGACGCGCACCACCAGCATGACCAGCAGCGCGGAGATGCCCGCCGCGGCCAGCGCCAGCAGGATCATTACGACGATCACCAGCGGGTAGAAGAGCAGGTTGTAATGCTGCGACCAGCCCAGTCCGTAGAGGATCGGCAGGCCAAAGAAGCTGACCAATGCAAAGTTGGGCAGGATGGCCTGCAACAGCTTGGCGACGAACACCGCGCGGATCGGCACGGGCGAGGCCAGCAGGAAGTCCATATCGCCCGAGAGGTACAGGGCCTGCAGCAACACGCCGAAACTGGTCAGCAGGATGCCCATGAAGAGCGCGGTCAACGTCAGGGCGGGGATCATACGCATGAGCGGCAGGAAGTCCATCTGCACGTACTGGGCCAGGTCGGGCGAGGTCAGCAGGCCCAGCAGGTATTGGCTCAACATGAACAGGCCGAAGGCGATGCCCAGGATCATCAGCCACAGCGCGACCATGCCGATCTTGCGGCGTAGTTTGGCGTGGCGGAACCCATTGAAGGTCAGGCGCACGCGCAGGCCCAACAGTTTCCAGACCGCGGGCAGGATGCGCGGGTCGGGCGCAGGCAGGGTGGGGTGGAGCGGGGTGTCGTTCATTTCAGGATTTCGGCGATCTCGGCCTCTTCGGCGCCGCCCGTCAGGCCGAGGAAGATGTCTTCGAGGCTGGCTTCGCCCGTCTGGTCGAGGGTGCGCAGTTCGTCCATGGTGCCGACGGCCACCAACTGGCCCTTGTTGATGATGCCGATGCGGTCGCACATGCGCTCGGCGATCTCGAGGATGTGCGTGGAGAGCATCACCGCCGCGCCGCGGTCGGCCATCTGGCGCAGGATGTCCTTGATCAGGCGGGCCGACTTCGGGTCCAGGCCGACGGTGGGCTCGTCGAGGACGAGCACCTTCGGGTCGTGCATCAGCGCGGCGGCCAGCGAGGCCTTCTGCTGCATGCCGTGGCTGTACGAGTCGACGGTGTCATCGGCGGCGGCCGTCAGGTCGAAGGTCTTGAGCAGTTCGTCGATGCGGCGGGCGGTCTGCTGGCGGTCGAGGTTGTACAGGTCGCCCACGAAGCGCAGCAGTTCGCGTCCGCTCAGTTTGGCGTACAGGTTGGGCGTGTCGGGCACGTATCCGCTCGAGGCCTTGGACAGCATGGGCTGGGCCTGGACGTCGTATCCCGCCACTTTGACGGTGCCCGCCGTCGGCTGGAGCAGCCCGACGATCATCTTGATGGTGGTGGTCTTGCCCGCTCCGTTCGGGCCGAGGAAGCCGAACACCTCGCCGCCGTACACTTCGAAGCTGACGTCGTTCACGGCGACCTTGTCGCCGTAGCGTTTGATCAGATGACTGGTTTCGATCAGGGTTTCAGGCATGGGGACTCCAGAGATTTTGGGTAAGTATCCTAATTGTATACGCAAGTTGCGGGGATGGGGATGCGAAAACGCCTACTATCCTTTTTGCATTCCGGGGATAATATACATAGAGAATTCTCCGAAAGTTCCATGCATGGATGACTTATCTGCAATCACCCGCATCAAACAAGGCGATTTGAACGGCCTGGAGCCCCTGGTGCGCCGCTATCAGGCGCAAGCCGTCCAGGCTGCATACCTGATCGTGTACGATCGCGCGCTGGCAGAGGACGTGGTCCAGTCGGCGTTTGTCACGGTAGCCGAACGCATCCACCAGTTCGACGAGGGACGCCCGTTCGCTCCCTGGTTCTTCCGCATCGTGGTCAATGCCGCGCTCAAGGCGGCCGTCCGACAGAAGCGCAGCCGCTCGCTGGAGGAGTTGGACGAATCCGCCGTTTCACTGGCCCGTTGGTTGACCGATCCCAGCCCCAGGCCCGAACAGGCTCTGGAGGAAAAGCAGGTCCGCGCCTACATTCTGGATGCCATTCATAGCCTGCCTCCCGAAGGACGCGCCGTGATCGTGATGCGCTACTACCTCGGCCTGAGCGAAGCGGAAATGTCGGCCCGCCTGGAACGTCCGCTCAGCACCATCAAATGGTGGCTGCGAGACGCGCGCAAACGCCTGGCCAGCCTGATGAACGGAAGGAATTGAACATGGACAAACGAACCATCCAGTCCATTTTGCAGGACACGCTGGAAGAGCAGATTCCTTCTGCAGAGATCGACCTCTGGAGCACCGTCGAGCAGGGTCTTGTCGCGGGTCTATCGCAACAAGGAGAAAAAATGAAAACGACCCAACCGCGCCGCGTATCCCGCGCCGCGCTGATTACACTGGCCATTGCTGCGCTGCTGGCATTGGCTCTTATCACCCCTCAGGGGCGCGCCCTTGCGCAAACCATCCTGCGTTTCTTCATCCACGCCGAGAGCGACACCCTGGTCGTGCCAACCGCTGTTCCTTACCAGTGGGTCGAGGTGACCCCCGGCGCGCCTCTCCCCACGCTGACGCCCGCGCCGGCCGAAGCTCCGTTTGCCGCCGTCTGTGGCGATTTTTCCAACCCTGTATGTTCCGTCGAACAGATGCGCAACATGGTGGACTTCCCCCTCAAGGAACCAGCCTACCTCCCCAACGGATTCTATTTCGTCGGCACGACGGGCGGCCCGAATAATGTCCAGTTGTTGTACTACCACGAGAACCAGGACGGCAGCCTGCTGGTGACCGTGGAGCATGGGTCGGGAACCCCCTCCCCGCAGACCGACCTCATCGGTTCGAGCGCCGTGGTCGAGGAGGTGCAGGTCGGGGATTTGGTGGGCGAATATTTCAAAGGGACCTTTGCCTACACGGATGGCGACTCCACCGCCACCTGGGATCCCGATTTCGGGAACGAGACTCTGCGCTGGGTGGACGGCAACCTCGTGTATACGTTGCAATACTTCTACCCGCCGTCCCCAATGGGAAAGGAAGGCATGCTCGCCATCGCCAACAGCATGACGACCAACCCCGTGGAAAAGGCGCCTACTCCCACCCCCGATGTCTTCGGGGAATGGGATCCGCATGACATGTACAATCTCAGCGTGCCCGAGGCGGAGGGGCGTGCGGGCTTCCAGGCTTTATTGCCCACCCGTCTGCCCGAAATCCTGATTCTGATCGGCGCGCGTTACCAGGCTGAGGACTCCACCCTTTGGGTGTACTATCAACTCGACCCAAGTCAAGGGGGCT
The DNA here is from genome assembly GCA_938008865.1 of uncultured Anaerolineales bacterium. GTDB lineage: Bacteria > Chloroflexota > Anaerolineae > Anaerolineales > Villigracilaceae > JACPVF01. The sequence continues at coordinate 1,134 of CALLJA010000368.1, read as the reverse complement.
CCACCTCAAACGGATTATTGCTGCGCGAACAGGCGGTTTCCTCTCCTGAAGGATGCGAGCTTTGTGACATTGCCATCGGTGACTATAATCCCCTGGCGGGGCAGCCTCCCAGCAATGTGTTGGTCGTTCCTCCAGATGCCGCCCTCGAAACGGTCCAGATCGGCAGCACGACAGGAAAGTATGTGGAAGGAGTCTGGAGCGGGACAGATTGTTGCGGTTGGCAGTGGGATCCAATGCCCTACGTGAAAACTCTGCGCTGGTGGGCGAATGGCCGTGCCTTCGAATTGACCTATACGGGTATGGAACTTCAAAAGGAGGACCTGCTGTCCATTGCGGCCAGCATCCAATGATCGAAAGAACAGGGCGGCCCGTGGGCCGCCCTGTCTCATGCTTTGACGCTCAACGAGGGGACCTTCCCCAAAAATGCGCCGTAGCGAATGGCCTCCGCCTCGATCTGTCTTTGCGCGGCGGGCGCGATCGGGACGAAATACTCGGCCTGGACCTGGACCTGGTCCCGTTTGAGAGTCCGTTTCCACACCCCCACCGCCCGCCCGTCCACCACGATCACGGGGTGAAAGATGCCGTTGCTCGTAAAGGCGCGTTTTTGATGATCGAGCGTGATGGTGGCGGAACGGTCCTTGTAGCTGATGAGGAACTCATCGAAGGCAGGCAGCAGGAAGGCCGTCTCCTTCGGCTGGACCTTCATCGCGGTGAACCAGTATATTTTTCCCTCCACGGTCTCGGACTGCAATTCTGCTTTCACCGATTCGAGTGCACGCCGCGCGTCGCTCACGGTCAGGCCCGACCACCAGGTGAAATCCTCCACTGTGGCGGGGCCGTGACTGGTGAAGTAGCGTTTTGCCAATCGTGCCAGCGCCTCGTCCCGTTCGATGAGCGGGCTGGGCGGCACCCACTCTTCGAGCAGGGCAAAGGTCTGTTTTCCCTGTTGGGTCTTGCCGCTGCAGATCAGGCCTTCCAACTCGGCCGCCGCAAAGAGATGCGAGGCGCGGTTTTCGTCGGTGGCGATGCCTGCCTGCTCCAGCGCGCGGATCAGGGTCTCGCGCGTGGCGTGTCTTCCTCCGCGCAGGGTCTTCTCGATCACCTTGCGGCTCTTCGAGAGCGTCCCCGCATCCA
>CALLJA010000367.1 GCA_938008865.1 uncultured Anaerolineales bacterium | reverse complement strand
GTGTCTGTACTGATCACGGTTTGATTCTAGCACTAAATGTCTCGCACGATGACGCAGCCGAGGGCAGGAGTCTCCCGTACCTCGGGCCGCCGACCTTCCAGCAGTGCTTCGACCGCCGCCTCGACGTAAAAGCGGGTCGGGACCTTCTGTCGAAAGGCCACATCGTCCACCGCGCCGCGATAGCGCAGGATGCCCGCCTGGTCGATAACGAATGCGTGGGGTGTGGTCTGGGCTTTATACAAGCTGGCGACGGACTGATCCCCGTCCACCAGGACCTTGGGCAGGCGGCGCGTGTTAGCGGCCTCGGCCACCGCCTCAGCAGATTCGCTCCGATTCGCGGCGACGGTCAACAGCACCACCTCGTTGTCCCATTGGACAAAAGTGGACATCAGCGAACGGTCGGTCCGCTCCGAATGGGGGCACTCGCACGACCAGAAGTCCACCACCACGATCCGCCCGCGGTAGTCGCTCAGGCGGTGGGGACGTCCGTCGAGGTCGGGCAGTTCGAAGTCCGGGGCGGGCTGGTCGAGGTCCATGCACGGATTATATCGCCGCCGTGTTACAATCCCGCCCATGAAAAAATGGCAATTCTGGCTTGGGGTGCTGATCAGCATCGCGTTCCTGTGGTGGTCCTTGCAGGGACTTCACTTGAACGAGTTCTGGGGTTCGGTGAAGAGCGCCAACTACTGGTGGCTGATTCCCGGCATCCTCGTGTATTTCATCGGCGTGTGGGTGCGGGCCTGGCGCTGGCATTACCTGCTGGGGCCAATCAAGAAGATTCCCACTAAAACCATGTTCCCTATTACGACCATCGGTTATATGGGCAACAACATCTATCCTGCGCGCGCGGGCGAGGTACTGCGGGCGGTCATCCTGAAGCGTAAAGAGGGCGTGCCTGTCTCGGCCTCGCTGGCGACCATCATCGTCGAGCGCATCTTCGATGGCGTGGTGATGCTGGCCTTCGTGTTCGTCAACCTGCCCGAACTGGCCAAGCTGACAGGCTCTTCGGGTTTTGTGGGCAACATTCAGCAGGTGGCGGTGATCGGCACGGGCGTGTTCCTCGGCGCGCTGGTGGTCTTCCTGCTGGCGGCCATGTTCCCGCAGGTGACGGCGCGCACCGGGACGTGGTTCATCGTGCGTTTTGTGCCGAAACGCTTGCAGGAAAAGGTCAGCGGCATCATGCACAAGTTCCTGGACGGGCTGGCTTCGCTGCGCTCGCCGTTCAACGTGCTGATGGTCTTCTTTACCTCGGTCATCATCTGGCTGCTGGAGACGGTCAAGTATTGGTTCGTGATGCACGCCTTCCCGTTCCAGGTCAATTTCTTCGCGTTGATGCTGCTCAACGGCATTGCCAACCTGGCCACGACCATCCCGGCTGCGCCGGGGTATGTCGGCACCTGGGAGGCGGTCACGAAGGCGGTCCTGGTGGCGTATGCTGTGGACCCTGCGGTCGCGCTCGGATATGCGGTCGTGCTGCATGTTGCCTTGTGGTTGCCGATCACGGCATTGGGCGCGTATTACCTGACGCGCGAGGGAATCAAGTGGAGCGACTCGCTACGCACGGAAGTTGAAAATTAAATCGTAGGGGCGACCCGCCGGGTCGCCCCTGCAAAGGACAGGATATGAAAATAGCCATCATTGGTGCGGGATACGGCGGCATGGCGGCCGCCTATGACCTGCGCAAGGCCGGGCACGACGTGACCATCTTTGAATCCGCCGACTACGTGGGCGGACTGGCCTCAGGTTTCAAAGAGCCGCACTGGG
>CALLJA010000366.1 GCA_938008865.1 uncultured Anaerolineales bacterium | reverse complement strand
GCGCAGACCCCGCAGCCCGCCGTGATATACTCCGCATCCACAGGAGACCTCATCATGAAATACCTCGTCACGGGCGCCACAGGGTTTATCGGGAGCGAAGTCGTCAGGCAGTTGCTGTTGGCGGAGCATCACGTCCACGCTGTTGTGCGCGCGCCGTCCAAGGCCAAGGGGCTGGAAGACAAGGGCGTGCAGCTCTTCAAAGGCGATGTCACCGACAAAGAATCGATGCGCGCGGCCATGGAAGGCGTGGATGGGGTCTTTCACATTGCGGGCTGGTACAAGGTCGGCGCGCGCGACAAGAGCGGCGGCAGGCGCATCAACGTGCAGGGCACCCGCAACGTCCTAGAGTTAATGAAGGAACTGGGCGTCCCCAAGGGTGTCTACACCAGCACGGTGGCCGTCAACTCGGATACCCGCGGCCAGCTTGTGGACGAGACCTATCATTTCACAGGCGAACATATCAGCGAGTATGACCGCACCAAAGCGGCTGCGCACGAGATTGCGCTTCAGACAATCGCCGAAGGCTTGCCGCTGGTCATCGTCAGCCCAGGCTTGGTGTACGGACCCGGCGACACAAGCAGCGTCCGCACCAGTTTGCTCGACTATCTGCAAGGCAGGCTGCCCCTCCTGCCCCGCCAGACGGCCTTCTGCTGGGCGCACGTCGAAGACATCGCCCGCGGACACCTGCTCGCCATGGACAAGGGTCAGGTCGGCGAGACTTATTTCCTGACGGGTGAGCCGTACGGCCTGTACGACGCTTATCGCCTGGCCCAGGAGATCACAGGCATCCGCGCCCCGTTGGCCGTCCCGCCGCAGTTGTTCCAGGCCTTGTCGGCGCTGGTCAAACCGTTCGACCGTTTTCTGCCCGAGAGCTACACCTCCGAGGGCCTGCGCATCCTCGCGGGCGTGACCTACATCGGCGACAACGCCAGGGCCCGCCGCGAACTGGGCTTCGATCCGCGCCCCCTGCGCGTGGGTTGGGACCAGACTCTTAAGCACGAGATGGCCCTGCTGGGCAAAAAGGTACACGAGCTGTAAGCCAGTTTCACGGTAACAAACCTTAACTAAAAATTATGGTTCAATGACTACGCGAACATTAAAATGACATTTTCTTGTCAGAACCCCAAGAGTGAAGTATAAGTCACCCATTCAATCCTTCGATAAGAGAATTTATGACCCACGAAAAACGTCCCTGGCTTGAACGTTCCATTCATCCCGCCCTGCCTGCCGTCACCAACGAAGTGCTGCTGTTTGGGCTGGTCATCCTGCTGGCCATTGCCACGCGTTTCTACCTACTCGAACCGCGCGTGATGAGCCACGACGAAAGCCTGCATACCTATTTCTCCTGGCTGCTCTACCGCGGACAGGGCTACCAGCACAGCCCGATGATGCACGGCCCGTTCCAGTTCCACATCATCGCGCTGACCTACTTCCTGTTCGGTGTGAGCGACTTCACGGCCCGCATCCCCGCCGTGCTGTTCGGCATTGCCACGGTCTGGATGATCTGGTACTGGCGCGATTACCTCGGCAGGGCGGGTGCGATCATCGCTGGTTTCCTGATGGTCATCTCGCCCTACATGCTGTACTACTCACGCTACGTCCGCAATGAGTCCTTTGTGGCTTTCTCGGGCGTGGTGATGTTGTACGCCACCCTGCGTTATCTCGAAACCGCCAAACCTAAATACTTATACTTCTTCACCGCCGCGCTCTGTCTGCACTTTACCTCCAAGGAGACCTCCTACATTTATGCGGCGCAGATCCTGCTCTATCTGGCCGTCTATTTCATTGCCCGCGTCACACGCCAGCCGTGGAAGCGTAACCCGTCCGATTACCGCGCCTTCGTGATTGCATTGGTCATTGGGACCCTGCTGGCAGGGTTGACCCTCTTTGCGTACGCCTATACGGGCGGCAATGAGACCCTGACTGGGACCGAGACCGCCGCCCCCGCCGCCCCAGGCCAGACGGTCCCCTCGCCGCTGGCCGCCTCCGAGGCGGCTCCCATTTCGGTCCCCACCATCCTGGCCGTGCTGGCAGTCGGCGCATTCGGCGCGGCGGCCTTCTATCTCATTCGTGGCTTCGGCTGGAAGCGGATCCTGCGCGAGCGGGCCTTCGACCTGCTCATCGTGGCGGGGATGCTGGTCCTGCCGCTGCTGACGGCCTTTCTGATCGAACTGCTCAAGAAGTGGACGGGTGTCACCATCCCCACCGACGTGGCATCGGTCCAGGCCCTCACCAGCAGGGACATCCTGGTGGTCGGCCTCGCTTTGGTGATCACCTTTGGCGCGTCCATCCTGGTCGGCGTCTTCTGGAACCGAAGCCTGTGGTGGAAACTGGCGCTGACCTTCTGGGCGCCATTCACCGTGCTGTACACCACCTTCTTCACTAATAGCGACGGATTCTTCACGGGCGTCATCGGCTCGCTCGGCTATTGGATCGTCCAGCAGGACGTCCAGCGCGGCAGCCAGCCGTGGTATTACTACCTGCTGGTGCAGATCCCCATGTACGAGTTCCTGCCCGCCCTAGGCCTGTTGCTGGCGGTCGTCCTCGGCATCCGCAAATGGTTCACAGACCACCAATCAGTGGAAGCGGCCCGAGATGCCGAAGCGGGCGTGTACATCCTGCCCGAAGCGCCCGCCGCCGAGTCGGCTCCTGTCATGCAGGTGCGCTGTATGCACTGTAAGACGGCCAATCCCGCCGACGCGCCCGCCTGCCTGGCCTGCGGCGCTCCGCTGGAAGACGCCGAGGCCCTGGCCTTCCCTGCCCCGACCGAACCCGATACGGACGAGGAACCGACCTACACCGATAATTTCACCAACATGTTCAGCCTGCTGGTCTGGTGGAGCATCTCTAGCGTGGCGGCCTTCTCCTATGCGGGCGAACGCATGCCCTGGCTCACGGTCCATCTCACCTTGTCGATGATCCTCGTCACGGGCTGGGCGCTCGGCCGCCTGTTCGAGACCCTCGATTGGGATACCCTGCGCGAGAAACGGGTCTGGGTCACGCTCGGTGCGGTGATGGTGTTCGTTGCCAGCCTGTTCAATACCCTGCTGGCTTGGACCCTCAACCCGCCTTTCCAGGGAAAGGAACTGGCCCAACTCCAGGCCACCAGCGCCTTTGTCCTGCCCGCCGTGGTGATGCTGGCCAGCGGCGTGGGTGCGTTCTTCCTGTTGCGCACGTGGACCTTCAACCAGGTTTCGCGCGTCACGCTCTTGACCGTCTTCGGCCTGCTGGCCGCGCTGACGGTGAAGGCCTCCTTCCGCGCCTCCTACATTGACTACGACAACGCCAGTGAATTCCTGGTCTACGCCCACGGCGCGACGGGCATCAAGCAGGTCATGGCCCAGGCCAAAGAGATCTCCGAGCGCACCGCGGGCGGCTACAACGCGGCCATCGCCTACGACGCCTCCGCGCCCGATACGGGCGTCTCCTGGCCGTTCGTTTGGTACCTGCGCGATTACACCAACCAGCGTTCCTTCGACGCCCCCACCCGTTCGCTGCGCGAAGCCACGGTGGTGATCGTAGACCAGAAGAACTTCGACAAGATCGAGCCTGCCCTGGGCGACAACTACTACCGCGTGGACTACATCCGCATGTGGTGGCCGATGCAGGATTACTTCGGCCTGGTCTCCCCGCGCCCCGATCCCAGCCTGCCCTTCGACGAGTCCTACTCCTGCAAGGGCGCGCTCGGGTTTCTGCGCCTGTTCAAGCAGAGCGACTACTCGCGTGTCTGCACCGCTTTGCTAGATCCACAAATGCGCGCGGGCCTCGTCAAGATCTGGCTCGACCGCGACTACAGCACCTACGCCCAGGCCACGGGCCGCAGCGACCTGACATTGACCACCTGGCAGCCCGCCGACCAGATGCGCCTGTACATCCGCAAAGACGTGGCCTCGCAGATGTGGAATTACGGCGTAGGCCCCAGCGAGACGACCAGCAAACCCGACCCCACCGAGGGCAAGACCTTCGTCTACGATGCGGACCTGCTGCTGGACGGCTCACAGACGAATCCCGTTCTGTTGAATGCGCCGCGCTCGCTGGCCTTCGCCAGGGACGGCAGTTTCTACGTGGCCGATTCGCTCAGCCATCGCATCCTGCACCTGGCACCCGACGGCGGCACCCTGCACGAATGGGGATCCTTCGAGCAAAGCCCCGACCCCAGCGCGGGACCCGCCGCCCCGCTGGGTAAGTTCAGCGAGCCCTGGGGCGTGGCAGTCGGACCCGACGGCTCGGTCTATGTCTCCGACACGTGGAATCACCGCATCCAGAAGTTCACGTCCACAGGCAAACCCCTGCTGGCTTGGGGCGCGTTCGGGCAGGGTGATACCCTGCTCTCGCTCTACGGTCCGCGCGGCATCGCTGTGGACAGCAAGGGCCGCGTCTATGTGGCCGACACGGGCAACAAGCGCATCGTCGTTTATCAATCGGATGGCACGCCCATCACCCAGATCGGTTCGGGCGGCTTCGACCCAGGCATGTTCGACGAACCCGTCGGCGTGGCCGTGGATGCCGACGGCCGCATCTACGTCTCCGACACCTGGAACCAGCGTGTCCAGACCTTCCTGCCCTCCGAAGACGGGATGAGTTTCTACCCCGAAAAGCAATGGGAAGTGTACGGCTGGCTTAGCCAGTCGCTCGATAACAAGCCCTTCATCGCCGTGGACCAGCGGGGTCACGTCTTCATCACCGACCCCGAAGGCTTCCGCGTGATGGAATTCTCGGGCGACGGCGAACTGCTCAAGGTCTGGGGCGACTACGGCAACTCGCCCAGCGCCTTCGGCCTGCCTTCGGGTATCGCCGTGGACCCCGAGGGTCGCGTCTGGGTCACCGACGCCGCCTTCCAGCGCATCCTGCGCTTCACTATCCCATAACGGGATTCGCGCCAAATATGGAGCAGCCTTCGGGCTGCTCTTTTTTTGAGCGGCGACAATGGCAAACCGGGGGACGATAGTATCCCGACAAATCCAGGCAGAAACTTTCGGCAGGTTCACTGAATTAGATGCATTTAAAAGGGGCAAAAATCCCAGTGGTATAATCGCGCTGTACGTACCCCGGGCACACGCCTGACACAGAGGATGCGATGAAACTTCACGAATACCAATCAAAGCAAATTTTCTCAAAGTTCGGAATTCCCATCCCCAAGGGACGGGTCGCGGCAACCGCAAGCGAAGCAAGACAGATCGCAGAAGAGCTCGGTGGCCGCGTTGTCATTAAATCGCAGGTGCTCGTCGGCGGACGCGGCAAGGCAGGCGGGGTGAAACTCGCCAAGGACCCGCAGGAAGCCGAACAGCTCGCCACCCAAATCCTGGGCATGGAGATCAAGGGCCTGCCCGTCCGCAAGGTCCTAGTGGATGAAGCCGCCGCCATCGACCAGGAAATCTACTTCGCCATCACCAACGACCGCGCCGCCAAGAAACCCGTCATCATGGCCTCTGCCGCGGGCGGCGTGGACATCGAAGAAGTGGCTGCCACCCATCCCGAAAAGATCATCAAGGTCCACGTCGACCCGCTGCTGGGCCTGCGCGATTACCAGGCCCGCGACATCGCCGCCTCGATGGACCTGCCGCGCGAATACTGGAAGGACTTCGGCGCCATCGCCAACGGTCTGTGGAAGGCCTATAGCAGCACCGACGCCACCCTGGCCGAGATCAACCCGCTGGTCATCACCAAGGACAAGCGTCTGGTGGCCCTGGATGGCAAGATGATGATCGACGACAACGCCCTCTTCCGCCACTCGGACCTGAGCGAGATGCGCGACATCGACGAGGAAGCCCCCGCCGAGACCGAAGCCCGCAAGTACGGTCTGTCCTTCATCAAGCTGGACGGGAACATCGGCTGCATGGTCAACGGCGCAGGCCTGGCCATGACCAGCATGGACATCGTCAAACTCTTCGGCGGCGAGCCCGCCAACTTCCTGGATATCGGCGGCGGCGCGGGCGCGGAAAAAGTGGCCGCGGCCATGCGCATCATCCTGTCCGACCCCGCGGTCAAGGCCGTGTTGTTCAACATCTTCGGCGGCATCACCCGCTGCGACGAGGTCGCCAGGGGCATCCTGGCCGCCATGGCCGAGGTGAAGCCCAAGGTGCCGATGGTCGTTCGCCTGGTGGGCACGAACGCCGAGGAAGGCCGCCAACTGCTGGCCGACGCCAATATGATCACCGCCGAAACGCTCGCCGACGCCGCCCAGAAGGCCGTCGCCGCCGCGAAGGGAGCCTAATCCATGAGCATCTTAGTCGACAAGAATACCCGCCTGCTGGTGCAGGGCATCACAGGCTCAGAAGGCCTCTTCCATACCACCCAGATGGTCAATTACGGCACCAATGTCGTTGCAGGCGTGACGCCTGGAAAGGGCGGTGAGTGGGTGCTGGATGGCAAGGTCCCCGTGTTCGACTCGGTCAAACTGGCCGTCGAAGCCACGGGCGCCAATGCCTCGATCATCTTCGTCCCCGCGCGCTTCGCCCCCGACGCCATGTTCGAGGCGGCCGATGCGGGCATCCCGCTGGTCATCTGCATCACCGAAGGCGTGGCCGTGCAGGATATGATGCGCGTGCGCAACT